>CAYPWC010000001.1:0-34209 GCA_964414335.1 uncultured Gammaproteobacteria bacterium
TCCTTTTGGCTTTAAAGAGCTTGAAGGTGTTCATGCTCGTGGTAATTATGATTTGACCGTTCATGGTAAGGCGTCAGGGCAGGATTTAAACTACCTTGACCCAGCGACTAACCAAAAGTTTATTCCCCATGTCGTCGAGACATCAGCCGGGGTGGGCAGAATATTTTTAGCCGCGCTCACCGAATTTTATCGTGAAGAAGCTTTGGCGGGGGACACGCGGATAGTTTTAGCCTTGCCCCCTCGATTAGCGCCAATTAAAATTGCCGTTTTTCCTTTGTTAAAGAATAAGCCGGAATTAGTAAGTAAAGCACGAGAGATTTTTGATCAGCTAAAACTTAATTGGCGTTGTGAGTTTGATGATAATGGTAACATTGGTAAGCGCTATCGCCGTCAGGATGAAATCGGTACTCCGTATTGTCTAACCATTGATTTTGATACGCTAGAAAACGGAGAGGTTACCGTTCGTGATCGCGATACCATGGAACAAGTCAGAATTAAAATTAGTGAACTAGAAAATTTTTTCCGAACTAAGTTATAAGAAGCGATTAAAAATGTTTAATAAAATTCCTTCCCGACTGGAATCAAGGGAAGGAATTTTTTAATTTAGAGTTTTTGGCAAAAAAAGGGGAAAAAGTATTGCAGCTTATATTTAATAGTTGTATAATATAAATAGGAGATAAAAAAATTTTAAAAAAATTTTTCTAAATTAAAAAAAGAATTTAATTTACTCAAGGAAGGGGGTGAGATTATGAAAAAGAAAGCTAAAAAAGTTGTAAAAAAAGCTACTAAGAAGCCGGTAAAGAAGGCTGTTAAAAAAGTTGCTAAAAAAGCGGTGAAGAAAGTTGTTAAGAAAGCCGTTAAGAAAGTAGCTAAGAAGAAGAAATAAATTATCTAAAGTTTATTAATTAAATAATTAGTAAATTTTGTTAATTTAAAAATTATACAAAGAACGTTCTGCCTTGGTAGGGCGTTTTTTGTATAAAAGCGCTTAAAATAAGGTTAATAAAAAAGAGTTATCGGGAGATAACTCTTATTTTTAAGGTTACGAGAAGAAAATTATTTTTTAATTATTTCTTCAAGTCGTACACAGAGATCTTTCTTTCCGGGAATCAACACCTCTTGAGGGAATCCCTTTAGCGGCGCTCCCAGCTTAAGACTGAGAAGAGCCTCTTTGAGGTCCTGGGTTTTCTTTTCGGGGAAGATGTCAATGATTATCATTTCTTCCCTGGTGGCGATATCAACTTTTTTATTAATGTTGACGACCGCTACCATTTCTTTTCCCAAAAAACTTTTTTCGATGTAGAAGTTTCTTACTACTGTTGGTCTAAGAGAACCATCAGCTCTTCTTTCGGGATGATCACCGTGGCGGTAGTGGGCGGGAATTTCCAGGTTAACCAGTTTTTGAAGCTGATCGTCGGCGAAGACAAATATTTCATTTTTGCCGACGTACTTGAGGTAGGGGGCGCTTTCGTCAGGGACCCTCAGTTTAACGAGGCCGGCCTTTGTTTGGCTCTCGTAATAGGAGTTGACGAGGACGACTTCATCTCGGCCCTCTTTTTCTCTTTTCTCATTTTCGTTTTTTACGGCTTTCTGAGCCAGCTCGATCCGTTCTTCGGCGATAATCTGGCTTTTCTTTTTCAACGTTTTCATCAGTTTCAGTTTTTATTTTTATTATTAAGTTTTCAAATAACTAACTTTTGATAATAGCACATTTATATATAAATGTCAATTATTTAGATAATTTTAATGTCCCCTATTATATAATGTATAGTCAGGGAGCAATTACTAATTATATTTAGCTAATATTAAGTAATATATGAAGATATTAAAAAAACGCCTAGGATTGGTTGTTTTAGTTGTGACTCTTTTCTTATTATTGGCCCTTATTTTTAAATTATCTGGTAGAAGCGGGAAGATTGAAGTGATTTTTCTAGACGTGGGCCAAGGGGACGCGTCTTTAATAAAATTACCTAATAATAAGAAAATATTAATAGATGGTGGTCCAGACAATCTTATTCTTAGGCGTCTAGGCAGTAATTTGTCATTTTTTGACCGCCGGATAGACTTAATGGTTTTAAGCCACGCTCATGATGACCATTTACTAGGCTTAATTGAGGTTGTAAACCGCTATCAGATTGGAACCATTATATATATGAGGGGAATAGACGAGTCTGATCTTTTTAAAATTTGGTTAGCTGCTGCTAAAAAATCGGGCACAGAGGTAATTTCCCTAGAGAGCGAGGGGAGATTAGAATATTTTCCTGGTTGTTCTTTAACGTTTTTTAATCCCCTTGCTTGGGGAGCGAAGACTGATGGCAATAATTCTCTCATAACTAAACTAAATTGTCTTTCGGCCTCAGCCTTGTTTACGGGTGATAATAGTGCTCGAGTTGAAGATTTAATGATAAAAAAAGGAGTGGCGCTGACGGCTAAAATTCTTAAGGCTGGTCACCATGGCTCTAAGACTGCTAATAGTCAGAAATTTTTAGAGGCGGTTAATCCGGAGCGGCTTATCATTTCGGTCGGCGCTAATAATCGCTTCGGCCATCCAAGTCCGGAAATCATAAAAATCCTAGAAAAAATGGGGATAAAATTTAATCGAACTGATTATGAAGGAACGATAAAAATTGAATTTTTATCGATTTTTTAAGCTTATTTTTGTTTGACCGCGTGGCCACCTTTTGTTATACTGAAAATAAGGTTAAACAACCTATTTTTATTGTAAAAGATATATGATTATTACTTGGCAAGGGCATTCGTGCTTTAAAATTCAAGATAAAATTGGTCCCGAAGGGGTGGCGGTAGTGACCGATCCGTTTAATAAAGAAACGGGATTAAAGGTTCCTAATTTTGAAGCTGATATTATTACTGTTTCTCATGATCATAAAGATCATAATAATGTTGGGGCTTTGCGCGGCAACCCTTTTGTGATTTCGTGCGCCGGTGAGTATGATTTTAAAGGAGTTTTAATTGAGGGAATTGATTCATATCATGATGAGAAAAAAGGTGAGGCTCGCGGAGGGAATATTGTTTATCGCATTGAAATCGATGATATTTCGGTCGCTCATTTGGGTGATTTGGGGGAGGTATTAGATAATAGTCAGATAGAAAAATTAGCAGGGACTGATGTTTTACTAATTCCCGTGGGAGGTAAATATACTTTGGATGCTAAAAAAGCAGTTGAAGTTATTTCTCAGATTGAGCCGCGGATTATTATTCCGATGCACTATCAAACCGATGGCTTAAAAATAGATTTAGATTCGGTTGATAAATTTATCAAAGAAATTGGTTTGACGCCGACCTATGAAGAAAAATTAAAAATTTCCAAGAAAGATCTTCCTCAGGAAGATATGGAGTTAGTGATTTTAAGTATTTAATTATCGTCTCTTTAAGGAGACTAAATAAGTTTATGAATAATCCGAAAAAAGAAAGAACTTTAGTAATTCTTAAGCCCGACGCTGTTCAGCGGGGTTTAGTTGGTGAAATTATCAAGCGAATCGAAAACACCGGTTTAAAATTAATCGCTCTTAAAATTGTTAATGCGACCGAAGATCAGTTGTGGGCACATTATAGTAAGGATGACGAGTGGTTCTTGAAAAAGGGAACGAGAACGGTTGAAGAGCGCCAAGCAATGGGCTTACCAATTGAAAAGGAGGCGATTGAATACGGAAAAGATATTATTCGTGCTCTAGTTAAGTTTATGAGTTGCGGTCCAGTAGTGCCGATGGTTTGGGAGGGTAATCGAGCAGCCGGAATTGTTAAAAAAATTGTTGGCGCAACTGAACCCTTGTCTTCTGATGGCGGAACCATTCGTGGCGACTATACCCTTGATTCCTATGAACTAGCTAGCCTTGATGGTCGAGCAGTGAGAAATTTAATTCATTGTTCAGACCCAGTAGAAGACGCTATCCGAGAAATTCCTATTTGGTTTACCGATAAAGAGGTTTTGGAATATCGTTTGATTGCCGAACAGATCCTCTACGATATTAATTTGGATGGCATTAAGGAATAAATATGGAAGAGCGGGCCAAAAAAATTTTTTTAATGAAAGTGGGGATTATTGCTCTCATGGCTTTGATTTTTATTTTTTGGCTGTTGAATATAAAAAATGTTTTTAAGGTTAATCAAGTTAATCAGGTCGAGAACGATTTAAAATGGGGAGAGGTTCGAGATGAACTGGGAGAAACGCTTGATCAGTTAGGAGATAATTTTCAGAAAATTAATGAAACGAATGAAAATTTAAAAGCAGCGAGCAGTTCGCTTGTTAACGAGATTATTAAAGAAGCCGATAAAATTGCTTCCTCCTCAACTGCTAGTAGTTCAATTCCGGTTAAGAGCGAGACTGTTTCTGAGGAAGGGGTGCCTGAAAAACCAAACAGTGCTAATTGCCCAGAATATATTAACTGCATGCCAACGATTGGTGAAATGCGACCATGTATAATTCCAGTTGGCTGTGAAGGAATAACACAAATTGCGTATTAATTTTTATTTATGCCTAATACCGACAAAGATCAAAAAAAGAATAGCGAAACCGAAGAGCCGAAGATTATTGCCAATTCTCGTCGTCAGACAGAGTTTGGAATAATTCAGGATCAGCCGCTTGTGGAGGAAATGAGTAAATCATATTTGGAATATGCCATGAGCGTTATTGTTTCCCGGGCGTTACCAGATGTGCGCGATGGCATGAAACCAGTTCATCGTCGAATTTTATATGCCATGTGGAATATCGGCTTGAAGGCTAATGTGAAATTTAGAAAATCAGCGACAGTTGTCGGTGAAGTTTTGGGTAAATATCATCCTCACGGTGATTCGGCTGTTTATGAATCAATGGTGAGAATGGCTCAAGAATTTTCCATGCGCTATCCGCTTGTTCGTGGTCAAGGAAACTTTGGCTCTATGGACGGAGATAATGCTGCGGCGATGCGTTATACAGAAGCAAAGCTTTCGGCTATCTCTGAAGAAATGTTATTTGATATTGATAAAGATACGGTTGATTTTATTCCTAACTATGATGGCAGCCATAAGGAACCACGAGTTTTGCCAGCCAAGCTTCCTAATTTGCTATTAAATGGCACTATGGGAATCGCTGTTGGTATGGCAACTAACATTCCTCCCCATAACTTAAGAGAGTTGGCTGATGCGATTGATTATTTAATTGAAAATCCGGAAGCCAGTATTGAAGATTTAATGCAGTTTGTAAAAGGCCCAGACTTTCCGACTGGGGGCATTATCTATGATAAGAAAGAAATTTTAGCAGCCTATTCTACCGGTAAAGGCGGCGTTGTTTTACGTGGTAAAGCGGAAATTGAGGAACAAAAAGGAGGAAACTTTCAAATCATTGTTTCTGAAATTCCCTACCAAGTTAATAAGGCCGATCTAGTGGAGAAGATTGCCGATTTGGTAAAAGATAAAAAACTTGAAGGCATTAAGGCGCTACGAGACGAATCCGATAAGGATGGTGTCCGTATTGTTATGGAGCTTAAGAAGGACTCCTATCCGAAGAAAATTTTAAATAGTTTGTATAAACACACTTCTTTGCAAACCACTTTTCACTTGAACATGTTGGCGCTAGTTGATGGCATCCAGCCAAAAGTATTGACGCTTAAGATGATTTTAGAGGAATATATTAAGCATCGCGAAGAAGTGATTCGTCGCCGAACTCAGTTTGATTTGAACAAAGCCAAGGATCGAGCCCATATTTTAGAGGGCCTCATGATTGCTTTAAAGCATATTGATGAAGTAATTAAAACTATTAAGGCTTCTAAGGACAAGGAAATTGCTAAGGCCAATTTAATTAAGAAGTTTAAACTTTCCGAACGACAGGCGGTGGCGATTTTAGAGATGCGTCTTCAGAGTCTGGCTAACCTTGAGCAGCTTAGAATTGAGCAAGAACTTAAAGAAAAACAGGCCCTAATTAAAGAACTTGAGGCAATTTTGAAATCAGTTGCTAAGATCAGAAAGATTGTTAAGGATGAGCTTAAAGTTTTGGCTGATAAATATGGTGATGATCGTAAAACAGCAGTGGTCGCTCATGGTGTCAAAGAGTTTAGTATGGAAGATTTAGTTCCCAATGAAGAGACAGTGGTAATGATGACAAGGGATGGTTATATTAAACGCTTAGAACCAGATACGTTTAAAGTCCAGGCAAGAGGCGGAAAAGGTGTCATGGGTCTTACCACTAAAGAAGAAGATACGGTGGAATTCATGTTTACCTCTCTAACTCATAATGACGTCCTTTTCTTTACCACTAAGGGTCGGGCTTTTCAACTTAAAGTTTATGAAATTCCTCAAGCCTCCCGAGTAGCCAAAGGTACGCCCGTGGTTAATTTTTTACAACTTATTGGGGGCGAACAAATTTCTTCAATTTTACCATTAGATAAAGCGGTGTTTAGCAAATACCTTTTCTTTGCCACGGAAAAAGGTTTAGTAAAGAAGGTGGAGTTAAGCGCCTTTAATAATGTTCGTCGGAGTGGTTTAATCGCTATTAAAATTAAAGATGACGATAAATTAATTTGGGTTAAGCCTACTTCCGGAAGCGATCATATTCAGCTCGTAACCGCTAAGGGACAAGCAATTAGATTTAAAGAAACAGATGTTAGAGATATGGGTCGAGGGGCGGCCGGCGTTCATGGTATTAGATTACGAAAAGATGATTTGGTTATTGGTATGGGTGTAGCTAAAACGGACAAAGAGAGAAAGAGAAATTATCAGATTTTAACAATCATGGCCCATGGTTTCGGAAAAAGAACAGATCTTGGTTCTTATAAGCTTCAGGGTCGTGGTGGGAGCGGTATTAAAACCGCGAAAACAACCACTAAGACGGGTGATATTACTAATGCTTTCTTGGTCAATGCGGACACAATGGCTGAACGGGATTTAATAATTATTTCTGAAAAAGGCCAAGTGATTAGAACGCCGTTTAAATCAGTGAGCGTTTTGGGTCGCGATACTCAAGGGGTTAGAATTATGCGGTTTAAAGAAGAAAATGATCGGGTTGCAGGAGTTACTTGGGTTTAGTAGTCAGGCCGGCCTTAGGCCGGCCTTTATATTAACTTGTTTTAATTATTAAATAATACCAATTATATGAAGAAGTATTTTCGTGAATTTAAAGAGTTCGCGGTTAAGGGTAATGTTATTGATTTAGCGGTTGCCGTTATTATTGGCGGCGCTTTTGGAAAAATCGTTTCCTCTTTAGTCGCTGATGTGGTTATGCCCCTTTTAGGAGTGGTTTTAGGGGGAGTGGATTTTACCAGTTGGAAACTACTTTTAAAGCCAGCGGTTTTAGATCAAGTTGGAGTCGCTGTTAAGCCGGCGGTTACCATGAATTTGGGAGTTTTTATTCAGAATATTTTTGATTTTATTATTATTGCCTTGGCAATTTTTATGATGGTTAAGGTTCTAGGAAGATTAAAGCGCCGTTTAATTAAGGATGAGATTCAGGCAGAGGCGGCGCCAGCCCCCTTAACTAAAGATCAAGAGCTATTGGTTGAAATCAGAGATTTGCTTAAAAAATAATTCAATAAACAATTAGTTTGTTCGGTAGATTAATTTTATGAATGAATATTTTATCCTCTTTCTTTTAGTGGTTTTAATTATTGGTCTAGCAATGGTGATTTTTTTGTTGTTAAGAAAAAAGACTGATAATGGTGGAGTGAAGATGGATGCTTTGGCCGAGAGACTAATTCAACAATCAGAAAAATTATCACAACTTTCTTTGCAAAATAGCGAATTACGCCAAGAGCTTGATAAGAAATTATCAGAGACTCATCGCAGTAATCAGGAACAGTTTGGACAAACAACTAGAATTGTTCAAGATATTAGCGCTCAATCGGCCAAACTTATTTCCGAAGTCACGGAGAAACTAACAAAACTAGATGAGACCAATAAGCAGGTGGTTAATTTTTCTGCTCAACTACAAAATCTTCAAGACATTCTTAAAAATCCAAAGCAACGAGGAGTTTTGGGCGAGTATTTTTTAGAGGAGACGTTAAAAAACGTTCTTCCGCCCAAATCATATGCGATGCAATATAAGCTTGGTAAGGAGGAGAAAACGGGCAAGGATTTAATTGTTGATGCGGTCGTGTTTGTTAAAGACAAAGTGATTCCTATTGATGCCAAGTTTTCTTTAGAAAATTATGAACGGATTTTAAATGCGACTGACAGTGAGGCCCGGGCGAAGCTTGAAGTAGTATTTAAGCAGGATTTAAAAAATAGAATTGACGAAACCGCCAAGTACGTTTTACCGGAGAAGAAAACGATGGATTTTGCTTTTATGTTTATTCCTTC
This sequence comes from uncultured Gammaproteobacteria bacterium, assembly GCA_964414335.1. GTDB lineage: Bacteria > Patescibacteriota > Patescibacteriia > Patescibacteriales > UBA12465 > UBA12465. The sequence goes on from CAYPWC010000001.1 coordinate 8,287, forward strand.
CGAGGCAATTTACTATGATTTATTGGTTAATAAGGTGGGGGCGGTCAAGGTTAATACTCGGGACTTGATTGAATATGCTTTTCGCGACAAGAAGGTAATTATTGTTTCGCCAACTTCTTTTCTTGCCTACCTGCAAACAGTCCTGCAGGGTTTAAAGGCCATGCAAATTGAAGAGCGGGCTAAAGAAATTCGGGTTAATATTGAAAAATTAGGGAAGCATATGAATAGCTATGACGAGTTTATGAAGAAGCTAGGATTGAGCATGGGGACAGCAGTTAATCATTATAATAATGCTTATTTAGAGTTTAAGAAGATCGATAAAGATGTTATGAGAATTACCGATAAAGAAAGCAAAATTGAAACTTTAAAAATAGATCGTCCTAAGAATGCTTAATTTTCAAAGTTCGAAAATTGAACCCGAGGAGCAAGATATTATTGGCGTAATTGTCTTTTTTGATTTATTTGACCACCCCTTAACCGCCTGGGAATTAAAAAAATATTTGGCGACTAATATTCTTTTTTCAGAGTGGCTGAAGATTTTAGATAAGTTGGTGGCAGCTGGTCAGCGGTTAGTTGAATGCGAAGGTTTTTATTGTTTAGCTGGTCGAGAGGAGATTGTTAGAATCCGTCAAAAAAGACATAATTATTCGGAGAGAAAAATGAAAATTGCCCGACGATTCACGCGGATTTTTAAGATGTTTCCGGCTGTTCAAATGGTCGCTTTGGCCAATTCTCTCGGGCAGAATAATTTACGAGATGGAAGTGATATTGATTTTTTTATTATCAGCAGCCCTAAGCGGATTTGGTTAACGAGACTTTTTTGTGCTAGTTTGGCGAAGATGGCAAACAGTCGGCCAACGCAGAATAATAAGCGCGATAAAATTTGTTTAAGTTTTTATTTGGCAACCGATCAGCTTAATTTAAAGGAATTAGCTTTGTCAGGAGGGGATCCCTATTTTTTTTACTGGCAACGAACTTTAGTTTTGTTGTATAATAAAAACAAAACAGCTGAGAAGTTTTTTGCCGCTAATGGTTTTGGGTTAAAGGATGATGGTAGTGGTGAAAAATCAGCCACCTCGGTTTTTTCGGGACTCGTTAATGTCCTAGAGGTCTTAGCTAAAAAATTACAACTTATAATTATGTCGCCCGCGCTAAAACGGGCGGCTAACAATTCCGTCGGCGTTGTTATTAGGGAGGGAATACTCAAGCTCTACCTTAAGGACAATCGTCAGGAATATGCTGAAAACTATGGAAACAGGCTTCGCGAAATTCTTTCGTAAAATAACAGAATATCTAAGTTATTTGTTTGTTTTTAGTTTGCCCTGGCAGGCGAAATTTATTATTCGCGCTAGTGAAACCAATTACTCAGAGATTAGCCTATATGCTAGTTATGGGCTGTTGGTGCTTATTTTAGGAATTTTCCTTTTTTGGCGCTTTAAAGAAGGGGGCAGCGACGATGAGTTTCGTCCATTGATTTATTCTTTAGCTTCTTTGGGTCTATTTATTTTTATTTCAATTTTCTTTGCTCCTGATAAGTTGTTAGCCTTTTATCGTTATTTTATTTTTTTAGCCGGCCTTAGTTTATTTTTTGTGGTAAGATTGGGCGCTCGGAGCAGAAGTTATTGTGAGCCCTGGTTTGATAAGATAAAGTTAATTTATAGTTTTTTAATTAGTATCTTTTTTCAGGCCTTATTAGGAATTTATCAATTTTTAACTCAAAGCAGTCTGGAGTTTAAATATCTTGGGCTAGCTAATCATAACCCGTCGATTTTAGGAACATCGGTTATCGAAACAGAGGCTGGTCGTTGGTTGCGAGCCTATGGTGGCCTTGACCACCCCAATATTTTAGGAGGAGTTTTGGCTCTCGCTTTAATTTTAGCCGCCTATTTATTGGCCAAAAAGAAAAATCTCAATACGCGTCGTCAGCTATGGTCGTCAATTTTTCTATTTGTTTTTTATTTTGTTTCCCTGTATGCCCTTTTCTTTACATTTTCTCGCAGCGCTTGGCTAGCATTTATTGTTGGTTTAGTGGCTTTATTGGTAGTTTTTATTATTAAAAAAGATAAGTGGATTATTAGTCGTTTTATAGCAATTATTTTTTTCTCCGCCGTTTTAATTGGTGTCGCCGCCGTTCCTTATCAAGATTTATTATTGGTCCGTCTTGACGGCGAAAGTCGTTTAGAACAAAAATCAATTACGGAACGCACTTTATATACTTGGCAGGCGAAAGATTTAATTGAAAAAAACTTTTTATCAGGAGTGGGGGTGGGAAATTATACTACGGCTCTAGCCGTCCAGGATGGTTATAGTCAACCAACTTGGAATTACCAACCAGTCCACAATGCTTGGTTGCTTCTCTGGGCGGAAAGCGGCGTCTTTTCCTTATTGTCACTTTTAATTTTCTTCTTTTCCTTAATTAGAAGCGGCCGCCGGGAGGCTTATGCTTTTGCAATTTTGGCGCCCATAATTGTTTTAATGATTTTTGATCATTGGCTTATCAGTTTGCCCTTTGGTGTGATTTTTTTCTTTTTATTCCTGGCTTTGATTTAGAAAAGTTAACAGTTTACTTCGATTACCAGCTTACTAAAATTTTTTAGACGCGCGCCTGAGAAACGGCGGGCGTCTTTAAATTGCCGGTAAAATATGTTAAGTTTAGATTAGCGGTTTAAATATCAGAAATTTTTTATGAACAACTATAAAAAAACATCATTGTCAAATAAAGTGCCTTTAATCACGGTTCCGATTAAAGGAGCGAAAACAACCACGGCCTTAGTCATGTTTAAGACTGGATCAAGAAATGAGAGCCGTGAAAACAATGGAATTTCTCACTTTTTAGAGCACCTGTTTTTTAAAGGCACAAAGAAGCGCCCCAACACATTAACTCTATCTAGCGACATGGATTCCCTTGGTGGCGAATACAATGCCTTTACGGCCAAGGAGTATACGGGCTATTGGTTCAAAGTAGCAAACAACAAGGTTCATAGAGCGCTCAATATTATGGGTGATATGTTGTTTAATTCTTTATTTGACCCTGAAGAGATTGAGCGTGAAAAGGGGGTTATTATTGAAGAGCTCAATATGTATGAAGATACGCCCCGAATTCATATTGAAGATATTTTTGAGACTTGTCTTTATGGTGATACCCCGGCGGGCTGGGAAACTGTGGGTACTAAAGAAAACATCCGTCGTTTTAAGCGGGCTGATTTTATTAAATATCTTGAAACACAGTATGGATCTAAGAGTGCCTATATTATTATTGCTGGAGCAGTAAAGACAAGCGATAAAAAACTGGTGGCTAAGATTTTTGGTCGATTTGGAAATAATAAATTTCAAAAAAAGCCAAAAGTGGTTGAAAACCAAAAATCTCCTCAGTTAAAAATCGTTCACAAAAAGACCGATCAACTAGTTTTGTCTTTAGGTGTGCGAACAATTCCCTTTGGTCACCCGGATGAATTTAAGCTTAAGCTTTTAGCCATTATCTTGGGCGGTTCAATGAGTTCGCGTTTATTTATTAATCTTCGTGAACGCCGAGGTCTAGCTTATTATGTTAGAACTAACACGGAGTTTTATTCGGACTCTGGTTATTTGACAACGCAAGCCGGGGTGCCAGCCGATAAAATCAAAGAGGCAATTGAAATCATTCTTCACGAGTATAAAAAGATTAGTCGGGAGCTGATTCCGGCTCGAGAATTAAAAAGGGCTAAGGATTTATTGCAGGGGCGCGTACTTCTACAGATGGAGGCATCGGATAATTTAGCTAATTGGTATGCTCAGCAAGCTATTTATCGTCGCCAGATTTTAACCCCAGGCGAACTAATTAAAAATATTAAAAAGATTACTCCCGCTGAATTACGGTCGGTTTCTCGGCGCCTATTTGTTAATCGAAATTTAAACTTAGCCCTAATTGGCCAAGCCCAAGCAGAAAAGATTAAACCGCTTTTAAAATTATAATATGCCTTCACGCTGGTTAGAGAGAATAATGAATTTAATAATCCTGTTGCTAGTTTTGGCGGCGGGATTGTTTTTATTTCCTCAAAAAGAATCAGGGCTAAGTTTATACAAAGAGGCTCTGCGCCCCAATTTATTTAAAGCCTGGGAAAATTTAACTCGAATAGATGAAGAGGTGCGGCTTTTTCCGGAGGCCCCGATTATTCCCGAGATTAATTTATTGTTTTTTGGTGATTTAATGCTTGATCGCAATGTGGCCGCCAGATTAGAAAATAGAGATTTAAACTGGTTATTAGAGGGCTTAAATGTGGATGTTAATTTTTCGCAGTTCGATTTAGTGGGAGCTAATTTAGAGGGGGCAGTTACTAAGGACGGTGAGCACTATGCGCCACACAATCTTTATGATTTTGCTTTTTTGCCCGCCCGGGTAGCAGAATTGAAAGAATATAATTTTTCCTATTTTTCTTTAGCAAACAACCACTTCAGTGACCAGGGACCTGTCGGCGTTCAGTCTACTCGTGACAATTTAGGGGCCAGCGGTTTTTATTTTAGTGGCGATATTGATGCTCGAGTTTCAGAACATTCTTGGCAATTGGTTACAATTAAAGATAAAAAATTTGCCCTAGTGTCTTTATCAATGGTTTATAATAATTTTGATGAAGAGGCTGTCAAAAGTCTTTTAGCTAAAATCAGACCCCAAGCTGATTATTTGCTGATTAATATTCATTGGGGCGTGGAGTATGAACATAAACATCGCCCTTTTCAGGAGCGCTTAGGTCGGCTTTTAGTTGATGAAGGGGCGGATGTTGTAATTGGTCACCATCCTCATGTTGTTCAGGGAATGGAAATCTATCGCGGGCGACCAATTTTTTATTCGTTAGGCAACTTTATTTTTGATCAATATTTTTCGGTCGATACCCAGGAGGGCCTAGCTTTAAGGATGAAAATTAAGGGGGATCAGCTGGAAATTGAACTTTGGCCGCTAGAATCAGCTCGAAGCGTGCCGCGTTTAATGGTGACCGATAAAAAACAGGCTTTTTTAGAAAAATTTGCTTCTTGGTCTAAGCTTGAGCCCGGTCTTAAAGAGCAAATAGAGGGGCAAAAAATCCTTATTGCCAAGTAAGGCCAAAAGCTTTAAAATTATCATCATGACTAGCGAATTGCTAAAAAAATTAAATTCCGCTCAAAATCAAGCCGTGACCCATGATCAGGGACCGCTTTTGATTGTCGCGGGAGCCGGTACTGGCAAGACGACAGTTTTAATTAACCGGCTCGCTTATTTAATTTTAGAAAAAAAAGTTTCCAGTGAAGAAATTTTGCTTTTAACTTTTACCGAGAAGGCGGCCGGTGAAATGGAGGAGAGAGCTGATCGAATTTTACCTTACGGCTATACTGATCTCTGGATTAACACTTTTCATGGTTTTGGCGAACGCTTGCTTCGCGCCCATGCTCTAGATATTGGTTTAAATGCTAACTTTAAATTGTTAACCGAAACGGATCAATGGATTTTAATTAAAAGAAATTTAGCACGCTTCAATCTTGATTATTATCGTCCGCTGGGAAATCCTACTAAGTTTATTTCCGAATTAATCCGTCATTTTTCTCGTCTTAAGGATGAAAACATTTCTCCGGCGGAATATTTAAATTATTCTGAGGAGCTACTTGCTAACGAGGATAATAAATTAAGTGGTTTAAAGCCAGTTCGGGGAGCGAAACGAACAAAGAGTAAGAGGGGAGTCTTGCCGGAGTTTGAAGAGGAGCTAGAAATTACTCGAATTAAAGAATTGGCTGAAGCCTACCATACATATAATCAGTTGTTATTAGAGAATGGCTATTTAGACTTTGGTGATTTAATTGTTTATCTTCTCAAGCTGTTTAAAGAACGGCCAAATATTTTAAATTATTACCGGAGACAGTTTAAGTATTTAATGGTAGATGAATTTCAGGATACTAATTGGGCCCAGTATGAACTAGTGAAACTTTTAGCTGCCCCCCAAAATAATTTAGTGGTAGTGGGTGATGATGATCAGGCGATTTATAAGTTTCGGGGAGCCTCCATTTCTAACATTATGCAGTTTAAGGATGATTATCGGGGAGCGGCGGAGTTAGTATTAACCGAAAACTACCGTTCTCGCCAAGAAATTCTCGATTATGCCTACCAATTCATTCAAAATAATAATCCGGAACGTCTTGAGGCGCGTCTAAAAATTGATAAGCGCTTGACCGCCAAAGGGGCTGTAACTAAAAAACCACGAACCGAACCGGCGGTTAAATTTTATAACTTTGAAACAGCGGCTGATGAGACGTCCTTTGTTGCTCAGCAAATTGCCACCCTATATGAAGCGGAAAATAATTCGGGCAGCGGTATTAGCTGGAATGATTTTGCGATTTTAGTGAGAGCTAATGATACGGCCGAGGGTTATGTCAAAGAATTAAGTCGATATAATATTCCTCACCAGTTTATGTCCTGGCGAGGATTATATTATAAGCCATTAATTTTGGATATTCTGGCCTATTTGCGCCTCCTTGATAATTATCATGAATCGTCGGCTCTTTTCAGGGTTCTAAACATGGATATTTTTAAGGTTTCTCATAGTGATCTAGTAACAATTAATAAGGTGGCAGCTAAAAAAGTTTGGTCGCTGTATGAAGCCTTGAAAAACGTCGCCGTTATTAATGATATTAGTGCAGAAAGCTTTAAAAGTATTAATAAGTTACTCAACCTTTTAGAACAGCATTCGCTGTTAGTTGCTAGTGAAAAACCGACCAAAATATTTTTACATTTTGCTTATGATTCTGGTCTGTTAACTGACTTAGATCATGATCGTGATTTAGAAAAATTCTCTTATCTTAATCAGCTTTATCAAAAAATGAAGCGCCTTGAAGAGAATGAGCCGGATTTACGTTTAAAAGATTTTTTGGAGGCAATTAATCTGGAATTAGAGGCGGGTGAAACGGGTGCTTTAAAACTTGATTTTGCTGATCATGAAACGGTAAAGATAATGACAATTCATGGCGCCAAGGGTTTGGAATTTAAATATGTTTTTGTGGTTAATTTGGTTGATAAAAAATTTCCCACAATTAGTCGTGGAGAAAAAATTTCTATTCCCGACGCGCTAGTTAGGGAGAAGGTGGTCAGCTCCGGAGATGTTCACTTAGAAGAAGAGCGGCGGTTGTTTTATGTCGCTATTACGCGCGCGAAAGAGGAGCTGTATTTAAGTGGGGCTAAAGATTATGGTGGCGTCAGAGAAAAAAAACCCTCACGGTTTATGGCGGAAATGGGTATTAGTAGTTCATTTTTACCAGAAATTACCCTTAGTCAAAAAAATGAATTTTTACGAGATCTCCATTATTTAAATATTCGCGAAACGGAAATCAGTTCAAAAAAATTGCCAGTCGAAAAATATCCGCTTCCGGAAAAATTTTCTTTTTCACAGTTAGCGGCCTTTTCAACTTGCCCACTACAATATAAATTTGCTTTTGTCTTAAAAATTCCCGCTTCGAGCGACAAGGCGAGTCTGATTTTTGGTCGAGTACTGCATAACACTTTATATAATTTTTTGTTACCGTTTCTGGAGGCGGGGAAAAATTTGCAGGGTGATTTATTTGCTGCTTCTGAAAAAGAGGCGCGGGAAAAACAACGAGTAAAACTTCTGACGCTTGATCGACTTTTAGAGATCTATGAAGAGTTTTGGCAGACCGATGGGTACCGTAATAAGAAAGAGCGGGAAGACTATAAGAAAAAAGGCGAGGGGGCACTGAAAAAATTCTATGACGACTATCGTGCTGGCTCGCTTCAAAAAATATTATTTTTAGAGAAGAGGTTTTCTTTCAAAATCGCTGGTGAGATTATTAAGGGAGCGATTGACCGCATTGATCAGCTTGCCGATGGATCACTAGAAATTATTGATTATAAGACGGGTAAAGGGAAGACAAAGTTGGAATATGCCGATAAGAGGCAGCTTATTCTTTATCAGCTTTTTATTGAAGAATTTTTGGGTGCCAAGGTTAGCGCTTTAAGCTATTATTATTTAGAAACTGGCGAGAAGATTACTTTCTCGGCAGCGCCTAAAGAAATTGATAAGTTGCGTTTAGAAATTGGGACGGAAATAGCGGCGATTAAAAAGCGAGATTTTAGTCCAAAACCGTCACCGATGTGTCAATTTTGTGATTTTAATTCCATTTGCGAATTTCGTCAGCTTTAGTTAGACTTTAAATATATGGATACTAATGATCGTTTAATTAGCCCGATGGAAAGAAAAGGTGATGAGGCCTTGGATTTGTCTTTGCGTCCTAAAACCCTAAAAGAATACATCGGCCAGGAGAAGATTAAAGAAAACTTAAGCATCACAATTGCGGCTGCTAAAAAAAGGGGCGAGGCAATTGAGCATGTTTTGCTTTATGGCGCCCCGGGACTAGGAAAAACCACTTTAGCTCATGTGATTGCTAATGAGGTTGGCGCAAATATTCGCGTTACCTCCGGCCCGGCCATTGAAAAAAGTGGCGACTTGGCGGCGATTCTAACAAACCTTGAAGCGGGAGATATTCTATTTATTGATGAAATCCATCGTCTTCATAAGACAATTGAGGAAATTTTATATCCCGCCATGGAAGATTATGCTTTGGATATTGTTATGGGCAAAGGCCCAAGCGCTCGAACCTTGCGTTTAGACTTACCGAAATTTACTATTATTGGCGCGACCACGCTGGCTAGCCTGCTATCCGCGCCGCTTCGCGATCGCTTTGGGATTACTCATCATTTAAATTTTTATGAAGCTAGCGATATTGAAAAGATTATTCAACGCAGTGCGAAGATTTTGGGGGTAGCGATTGATGATGATGCCAGGCAAGCGATTGCTACTCGTAGTCGGCGAACGCCCCGGATTGCTAATCGGCTTTTAAAGAGAGTTCGTGATTACTGCGAAGTAAAAGGGGACGGTAAAATTTCCCTTACTGATTGTTTGGCCGCTTTTAGTATGCTTGAAGTTGATGAGCTTGGTTTGGATTTAATTGATCGTCGGATTTTAGAAACGATTGCCGTTAAATTTAAAGGTGGTCCAGTCGGACTCAATACCTTGGCCGCAGCTACCGGCGAAGAAATGGATACAATTGAAAATATGTATGAACCCTATCTGATGCAGTTAGGCTTTTTAGATCGTTCTCCTCGGGGCCGCGTTATTACCGCTCTTGGTTATGAGCACTTAGGGATAACGGGAGGAACTATTAAATAATTTAAGTTTGTTTTTCATGTCATCTTTAGTTAAGGAGTTTGATTATTATTTACCACCGGAGCTAATCGCCCAAGAACCTTGTCGGCCGCGAGATCATTCGCGGCTGTTATTGTTAAATAAAAAGACGGGAGAGATTAAACATCAACACTTTTTTGAATTACTTGATTTTTTGCAACCAGGAGACTTATTAGTATTAAATAATTCAAAAGTTTTTCCGGCTCGATTAATTGGTCATAAGCAGGAAACAGGTGGTGAAGTTGAAGTTTTTTTGCACCAGCCTAAAAGTCAGAACATCTGGGAGTGCCTGCTTAAGGGTCGAGTAAAAGAGGGTTTAGAAATTAGATTTTCTCATTCACTTACCGCTTTGGTTCGGGAAAATAATCAAGACGGCACTTGGCTGGTAAAGTTTAATTTAAGCGGCCAAAAGTTTTGGCAAGCAATTAATAAGATTGGCGAAGTACCGCTCCCTCCCTATATTAAAAGACAAGATCAAAAAAGAAGTGACCGTCAAAATTATCAAACCGTTTTTGCGGCCGACAATAAAATTGGCTCCGCTGCGGCGCCGACCGCTGGTCTGCATTTGACTAGAGCGCTTTTAGAGAAAATTAAAGCTCGGGGTGTAAAGATTGCCTATGTTACTTTACATGTTGGTCTGGGAACTTTTGCCCCGGTTAAGACGGAAAGAATTCAGGATCATAAAATGCATCGAGAGTTGGTGGAAGTTAGTGCCTCTACGCTAAAAGATTTACAGAAAGCACGTCAGGCGGGAAGGAGAATCATCGCCGTTGGCACGACTAGTTGTCGGGCGCTTGAATCCTTGCCAGAAGCTGAATTGAGATCAGGTGTGCCGCTTACCAAGAAAACTTTTTGGACTGAGATTTTTATTTATCCGCCCTATCGATTTAAGCTTGTAAATGCCCTAATTACCAATTTTCACCTTCCAAAATCGAGCCTAGTAATGCTAGTTAGCGCTTTGGCTGGTCAAAAGAACATAAAACAGGCCTATCAAGAGGCGATTAAAGAGAAATATCGCTTTTTCAGTTATGGTGATGCGATGTTTATTTATTAACATTAGCTAAAAAATACGATTTGATTTTTTTTCGTTTTTCTGATATACTGGCTACTATTATTAGCTCTTTTTTTCTTATTTTTGAGAAAAAAGAGGGTGGAAATATATGAAAAAGTTTTTTATTTTTGTTTGGGAAATTATTAAAGTGGCGGTTATTTCCGCGGCGATTATTATCCCTATTCGTTATTTCTTAATCCAACCGTTTTTTGTCAAAGGCGCCTCTATGGAGCCTAATTTTCACGATCATGAATATCTGATTATTGATGAACTGAGTTACCGGTTTAAGGAGCCGACTAGAGGCCAAGTAATTGTTTTTCGCTATCCGCGTAATCCCCAGGAATATTTTATTAAACGCATTATTGGTTTGCCTGGGGAAAGAGTGCAGGTTAAAGATGGTCAGGTAAAAGTTTTTAATGGCGATTATCCAGAAGGTTTGGTTTTAACAGAAGCATATTTACCAACCGATCAAATTACTTACAGTCAAGACGAAGTAATTGTTACCCTTAAGGACGATGAGTATTATGTTTTAGGGGATAATCGAGGTGCCTCCAAAGATTCACGTTATTTTGGAGCCGTCAATAAAAGTTTTATTACCGGAAAAGTTTTATTTAGGGGTTGGCCGCTCGACAGAATAACCATTTTTGATCAGGGTTATTGGCCAGAATATAATAATTAATTTTATGCCGAGAAGAAAAAAAAATCAGCCGGAAGCGGCCGCTAAAAAAGTTGAAAGGAGGGGTGATAAAACACCCGGCCGTCTTTTAGGAATGAAAGATTTAGTTGGCTCAGAACAAACTTGTTATGACTTTGTTGCTAATAAAGCTTTGAATTTGGCAAAATTATATAGTTTTTCAGCGGTGAAAACGCCGATTATGGAAAGCTTTGACCTCTATAAAAAGTCGAGTCGCAAAAATAATGATAAGGAATTCTATTTTGTTGAGGGTGAGAAAAGTGAGAAAATGGTTTTACGGCCAGAGCTTACTCAAGGAACGATTCGGGCTTACTTAGAGAATAACTTAGCTGAAAGCGGTTTGCCAGCAAGACTTTTTTCTTTGGGATCTGTTTTTCGTCGTGAGAAATTACAGTCTGGTCGCTACCGAGAATCAACTCAGCTTAACTTAGAAATAATTGGTGAGAAAAAGCCAATGGCTGAAGCTTTGTTAATTACCATTGCCCATAATTTTTTTGAAGAACTGCAAATTAATATGCAGGTTCAAATTAATAGTTTAGGGACGGCAGAATGTCGAAAAGAATATTGTAATAAGTTACTCGCTTTCTATAAAGAGCGTGGTCGTCGTTCGAAGCTCTGTAATGTTTGTAAAAATAATTTAGGTAAAAATTGTCTGAGCTTACTTGATTGTAAAGAGGATGAATGTGTTAAGGCGCGCGAAGAAGCTCCGCAAATTGCCGACTATTTATCAGACGAAAGTCGAGAGCATTTTACTAAGACTTTGGAATTTTTAGATGAATTAAATATTAACTATAACTATAATCCTTATTTGGTTAGAGGTTTAAATTATTATAACGATACGGTCTTTGAATTTTGGCCGGTTAATGATGAGGGGGTCGCTTTAGGAAAAGTGGCGCTTGGTGGCGGTGGTCGTTATGACTCTTTGGTGGAAAATTTGGGAGGAGCTTCGACTCCGGCCGTGGGATTGGCCTTAGGGCTTGAAAGAGCGGTCGGTCGCCTAAAAGATAAACACCTCTTGGCAAATCCGGCTGAAGAGGATATAGTGTTTATTGCCCAGTTAGGAGATCAGGCAAAGTTGAGAGCTTTACAGCTTTTTCAGGACCTGAGACGGGCAGGCTTTAATGTTAGACAGTCGTTTGCTTCAGACAGCTTAAAGGTTCAGCTCGAGGAAGCGGTGGCAATGAGAGCAAAAACAAGTTTAATATTAGGTAAAAAAGAAATAATGGATGGAACTATTTTAATGAGAGATATGGACTCAGGCGCTCAAGAGGTGGTAGTTTACAAGAAAATCAAAGAGCGCTTAGCTAAAAAAGATAAATTAATCGAAAAAAGATTAAATAATAGAAAGGAAGGTGGATTATATGGCGGACTTTAAGAGAAAACCAGGAGAGAGTTTTGAAAGCTTTCTTCGTAAATTTAAGAAGGGCTTGAAAAACAGCAAAAGATTAGAAAAAGCCCGGTCAAAACAGCATCTTGAGCCCAAAAATACAAAACGGCTCCAAAAGAAATATGCTTTGACCAGTTTAGCGTTGAGCAAAAAAAATGAACATTTGCGACGTATCGGCAAATTGCCGGAGAGCACAATGAGACCATAACTGTTTAATGATGTAGATAAAAATCCTCCCTGGTGGGAGGATTTTTGTTACTACTATCGGGATTTTATTCCGGGGATTAAACGTTTAATGTTTTCAAATCGAGAGCGCTTGGCAAATTGCTTTATTTGATCACGAGCGCGGCGGGTTTTAACAAATTTTAACCAGTCCTTATTGGGATGTTCACGGTTTTTCTCAATGATAATTTCTACTAGATCACCATTTCTTAGCTCTTGATCAAGTCGACCCAGCTTGTCATTAACAATTACTCCTGCAGCTTTATTTCCGATATTGCTATGAACAGCATAAGCGAAATCAATCGGTGTTGATTTTTCCGGTAGTTCAAAAACATCTCCTCGCGGAGAGAAAACAAAGATTCGATCACGGAAGATGTCGATTTTTATTTTCTTTACCAGCTCCGTGGTATTAGTGATTTCTTTTTGAATATCGATAATTTCTTTGACCCAAGAAGGAGTTTGATATCCGGGACCGCCTTTTTTGGCCTTATAGTACCAGTGAGCCGAAAGACCATAAATAGATTCTTCGTGCATTTCACGGGTTCTAATTTGGAATTCGGCGAGCTTCCCCTCGGGCCCGAAAATGGTGGTATGCAAAGAGCGATAGCCATTCGGTTTGGGAACAGCAATGTAGTCTTTAAAGCGGTTAGGCTTAGGGCGCCAAAGCGTGTGAATAATTCCGAGAACTTTATAACAGTCATCAATTGTAGGAACAATTATTCTTAGGCCAAAAACATCATAGATTTCATCGAACTGTTTATCTTTCTCCTGCATTTTCCGATAAATACTATAGAGATGTTTAAATCTAGCTTCAATTTCATAATCAACGGAACTTTCTTTGAGTCGGGGAATCAGAATGTCTTTAATTTTTTTAAAAAAGCGATTTCTTTCAATTTTCCTTTCGACTTCATATTTATATTCCAAATCATGAAATTGTTCGGGGTAGAGAAATTTGAAGCAAATATCTTCCATTTGCCATTTTAAGCGGCCAATTCCTAGGAGGCCAGCAATTGGGGCATAAATTTCCAGTGTTTCTTGAGCAATCCGCTTTCTTTTATCAGGCGGCAGGTTATCTAAAGTCCTTAAATTGTGAAGCCGATCGCAGAATTTAATAAAAATTACCCGTAAATCATTAGTCATGGCCAGGAACATTTTTTTGAGGTTTTCCCGATAGCGTTCAATACCGCGATATTTAATCTTTCCTAACTTGGTTACGCCTTTAACAAGGTTATAAACTTCATGGCCAAAAATGCGCTTAACCTCTTCTAAGTCGTGATTAGTATCCTCAGGAACATCATGCAAAAGGCCGGCGGTAACCGTCGCTAAATCAGCCTTAATTTCAGCGAGAATGTAGGCGGTGTGTAAGGGGTGTTGGATATAGGGTTCGCCGTTTTTTCGCATTTGCCCTTCATGGGCATTTTCTGCGAATTTAAAAGCTGTTTCTAAAATCGCCGCGTCTTCACCGGGGTGGTTATCTTGAAATTTTTTTACAATCCTTTCAATCGTCATAAACTGTTTTTCTTTTCCCAGCTTTATGTTATAATAAAGACAGATAAATTATATCAGGAGAATAAACAATTTAAAAGTTTTTAATTTTTTAGAATGACTAAAAAAATTAAAGTAATCATTTTTATTTTTAGCTTTTTAGCCCTAGGGTTGGGAGCTAATTTTGTGTTAGCCCAAGGCGCTGATTTCGGTTTGGAGCCAGTAACGGAAACAATTGATTTGGCTCAATCCGATCCGCGAGTAATTATTGGTCGAATTATTCAAGTCGCCCTAAGTTTTCTAGGGGCGATTGCCTTGTTTTTAATCATGTATGCCGGTTTTCAGTGGATGACCTCCGGTGGCGATCAGGAAAAATTAGGAAACGCCAAAAAGATGCTTCGAAATGCTGTAATTGGATTAATCATTGTCTTGTCTTCTTGGGCAATTACTACTTTTATCTTGACTAAGCTTTTTGATACTATTGGTGGCACTGGTGGGAGTATTAATAGTAGTGGTGGAAGGAATTTTGTTGACTCCGGTGTTGGGGCTATTGGTGCTTGTACGATTGATGCCTTTTATCCGGAAAATGGTCAACCGGATGTCCCGCGTAACACCTCGATTATGGTGAGCTTCAAAGAGCGGATTAGTTTAGCGAGTTTATGTGTTAATAATAGTCAAGAAGCCTGTAATTGCGATAGTAGTAGCTGCAATAAACTTAACCCGGAGGTAGTTAGAATTTATAAGAGTGATTTGGGCGATGCTTGTTCAAGTGGGTCGTGCCCGAAGACTAATGCCAATATCACCGACGTCACGGTTAGCGTTTCTAGCGACAATAAAACAATGGTTCTAATGCCGGCTACTTATTTGGGCGATCCGGCTCAAAATATTTGGTATGCCGTAAAGATTACTGGTGATTTAAGAAAAGAGGACGGCACCTCAATGTTTAAAAACTGTGACAGTAATTACTTTAATTGGAAATTTCAAGTCGGAACAAGACTAGATTTAACGCCGCCTCAAGTGGCTTTTGGTAATATTTTTCCTCTACCCGACAACGAAAACGATGTTGAAAATCAGGTTGCCTTAGCGGTTCCAGCTCAGGGCGCGATTACGGTAAATGCTTGCCCTAATACCTATAAGCCGGCTATGGTTTTAAGTGTTAGTCCTATCGGTAATACACCAGAAGGAATCGTGACACCACTGAATTATCGAGGAACCATCACTAAATTTAAAGTTGTTATTTCTTCTGATTCCCGCGACCGAGCTCAGTTATTTGATGGTAACAGTAGTACTAACTTATTAGGTTCTGGTGATTTCGATGCTCAAGGGAATGTTAAATTCGCCTCCTATTTTATTCTTAAGGCCACCGATCGCAACCCAGGAAATTCTTGGGAGGTCAGTCTATCGCCAGAACAGCTTGCCGATACTATTAAAATTGGGGAAGCGGTTTATACTTTTTCAAATGCCGCACCAGGTAATAATAATATTATTGTTCCTAACAATTGTGAACCAAAAACTCAGGCTAGTCAGATTTATTCGGTATTAAGCGGTGATCCGTTGGTTAACGTCGGCTATCGAGGCGGAAGCACGGTTACGTTAACTTCTAAAGTAGCTGGAACGGCTGGTGATAAAATTTCTCTTAGCACGACTAACCAAGCCGCTCTTCAAGTGGAGCCGCTTAAAGGTGGTCGTGATCGTCAAGACTTAGCCGAAACTAAAGACAAGAAGGATGTGCCGATGAATACAGTTATTCAAGTAAATTTTAGTGAGGCTGTTAATCCTCTGCGCGTTGCTGGCCTTGCCTCAGAAGTCGCAAATTATATTCGTGTGGTTAATTATGATACTGGCAGCAAGACGGCTGGTTCAGCGTGTACGAAAGACGCCGATTGTCGGTCATATAAATGCGAGGGCTCTGCGGGCAGTCAAACTTGCTTAGGAAATTATGTCGCCGGAAAATTTTTAGTCAGTAATGCTTATCGGACAGTGGAATTTGTTTCCGACAACGAATGCGGTGTTAATGGTTGCGGAGAAAAGATCTATTGCCTTCCAGCTAATAGTCATTTGGCCGTGGAAATGGTTTCTTCTGACCTTAAAACTTGCGCCACAGATACTGATTGTGCGGGCTTTGCCCCTTTTAAAACCTGTGCCGCCACTTCTTTGGGATATAAGACTTGCCAGAATTTTGAAAATAAAAACTATCCGACCGCTACCAGCACTTTAAATGGTATTGTTGATGCGGCGATTAATTCTTTTGATGGTGATCGTGATATTTTTGCTGATGGTCCAATTGCTTTCTATAATGATAATTTTAAACCAACTGAAAATTTAAATAAAAAAGATAATTATCGTTGGTCTTTCTATGTCAACGATAAAGTCATGTTAACCCCTCCTCAGATAGAAAGTGTTACCCCCGCTCAAGGTTTAATGGGTGTAAATTTAGCTGACCCAATTAGAATCTCTTGGAACACTTTAATGATGAATAGTACCTTAACCACAGGTAGTCGTATAATTCAGAGTGGAGACAATGTTTTTGAACATAAGCTGATTAATTTAAGAAGCTCTAGTCCCAGCGCCGTTGGTTATTGGATTTTAAACGATAATATTGATACGGAGCCATTAGACGGTGAACCCGATAAGACTGTTTCTTGGATTAATCATTCGCCGCTTGCGGAGGCAATGTCATATCGGGCTCAAGTTGGTTCAGGAGTGAGAGATATTTATCAGAATTGTTTTAAACCGAGCGCAGGGGTTAATTGTCCGGTTACCGCGACTAATCCATCTTGTTGTTTTGGGGCGGCCACCAGTACTTTAGGGCCAGATGGTAATTGTCAATAATAATATATTTATAATAAATCTGTGAAACTGCTGCAAAAAAAAGTTATTAAAAACCTTTTCGTCGGTATTTTTGTCCTAGCCGGCCTGGTTTTCGTGCGCCTAGTGTTGGCGGCAGATTTTGGTGAGGAGGCTGTTAATAGTGGTCTCGACGGTTCTTTGGCAACCGGCGATCCGAGAACTTTAGCTGGTCGAATAATTAATATCGCTTTAGGGTTTTTAGGAACAGTGGCCGTGGGTATAATAATGTGGGGCGGATTTACCTGGATGACCGCTAGTGGTGATGAAGATAAAATTTTACAGGCTAAGAAGATTCTTAGAAACGGTGTAATCGGTCTAGTTATTATCCTTTCTTCCTGGGCAATTGCTACCTTTATCTTAACCCGCCTGGGAGGAGCGATTAGTGGTGATAATAGTGGCTGCTTTGATGGTCAAATCCAGGCTTGCGGTTGTGGCGGTCAAATGGTTTGCAGTGACGGTTCTTGGGGTGCTTGTGTTGGTTCTAATATTCAAGATTGTTTAAATGCTCCGACGAGTTGTGATGGCGGACTGGCCGCTGGTTGTCAGGCCACCGACCAGATTTGTGCTGCCGGATATTTTTGTGATGATAGTTGTTTCTGCCGAACTCAAGGAGATTCGGGTGATTCTTGCGATGGTAATTTGAATAATCAAAAATGCGATGCGGACAATAATCGCTGTTCAGAATATTTGACTTGTAATCCAGACACTTGTCTTTGTGCCGGCCCGCCAGTTATTACTGGGCTTAGTCCGGTGGGGGGATTTTGTAATGCTAATCCCGATAAGCCGTGCAGACAAAACAGTGAATGTGGCGCGGGTGACACTTGTAATCAGTTAGCGGCCAATGGTGCTTCTAACAACTTTTTAACTATTTTTGGAAAGAACTTTGGCGAATATGTGGAAGGAGCTAGCCAGGTAGTATTTTTGGGGAACAACAATCCTCAAGCGGGAGTATTACCGTCGGTGATTAATCCAGCTTGCGTTAGCTTTTGGACTGATAAGCAGATTGTAATCGCTATCCCCACGGGAGTTACCACTGGCGCCATTCAGGTTATAAATAGCGAAAGCCTAACTGATAGTAGTGGTGATAACTATGGTCCACGCTTAGCGGATTTTGTTGCTAATAAGATTAATCGTCCCGGGTTATGCTCTCTTGATCCTAGCGTAGGGGTTTTGAGTTCCGAGGTTAACTATCAAGGAGTAAATCTTTTCTCTGGTCAGGCCTATTTTGGCAATTATCAAAGCAATGTGAGCGGCCTTTATTCTTCCTTTGATAATCCTACGGGTTTTTCTGGTGTTTCTTTAACACCTAACATTAAAGAAGGAGAATCGGGCAGCTTTGTGGAGCGGGTGGTAGCGGGTTATCCGCAGAAAAGTAACTATTTGAAATTTATAAAAGACGCCGAAGAGGGCGATGGACCATATATTTCCTCTTTCACGCCATTAGTGGGAACCGCTGGCCAATATATTACCATTAAAGGCTCTGGTTTTGGTGGCGCGAGAGGCAATAATCAGGTTTATTTTGTTAGTGGAAGCAATAAAATTGAAGCTTCATATTTATTCCCGGCAATTTGTGCTAATTCGGTTTGGAGTGATAAGCAAATTATTATTAAGGTTCCTGAGGGGTTGGTTAATGATTATTATCAACTGGAAATTTCTTTAGGAGCTAAAACTATTTCCAGTCAGAATTTGAATCCTAATACTTTTGAATATAATCAAAATACCGCTCTTAAAACCAGTTTATGTAAAATCGATCCGGAGCAGGGTTCAATTGATACCCCGGTTACTTTATGGGGGGAATATTTTGGTCAGGTGGGGGGGAATGGTTTAGTGCGCTTTAGTACTAATCGTGACGCTAGCGGAGTAATTGCTAAGGAGGAAACGGCGGATGTTATTAAAACGACAGTTCCTAAAGAAGCGGTTACGGGTGTAGTTAAGGTTATCAAAAATAATGATTGGGGTAATGAGTTGAACTTTGCAGTCGGAGAATGTACTCAAGATAGTGAATGCAATAATCAAGTTTGTTGTCCTAAAAATACCTATCGTGAAGGGCGTTGCATGTCTTCACTTGCAGAATGTTTTGTTAATGTTCCGACTTCAGTTTTTGAATGGAGTTTTAGCACTAGTTTCGATGCGACCAATAAGCCAGTCTTCGATAGTTGTTTAGGTTTATCTAAATACTTGGGAAGTTGCTATCAAGGAGCGTCTTGTCCAAATTCTCCGGGCGCCTGCTCTTCACCGTCAACCGATTATCAAGAGGTGGTGGGAAGCTGTGATTTTAGTTGCCAGAACGTTCCTGGCTGTACAGCCGCTACTTGTATTTATAATCCTGATCTTAATCGTTGCGTTTTAAATGTTAGTAGCGGTGTTTGTGATTTAGCAAAAGAAACTACTTTTAATATTTTTGGTCGGGAGTTAACCACTAAACAAACGTGTAACTCTGAGGGTAAATGGGAAATTACTACCGCCGGTTCTTGTCCTGATGGCTGGGTTAGACAAACAAATAATCGTTGTGTTTTTGAAAGTGCTAGTTGTAGTCTTTGTGGTTCTGACTTAACTTGTGAATCGGTAAGTGGCAGCGGTCGTTGTGTTTCGGAAAAAATTTGTGCCGGTGAAGCTAAATGCATTGACAATCCGATAGTTGGTGAGGCGGATAAATGCGTAATCGCGGTTGAACCTAGTTGTGAGTGCTGCTGTCGGATTGGAAAAGATGCCGAAGATTGTTGCGCGGGTCTAACTTGTGCTGGAGAATGCGGCTCGGACTTAGTAAATGATAGCGATACCTATGGATCTTGTTCAGGCTGTGCTTTGCAGGGATCAACTCAAGCCGAATGGGATGCAGCTTGTAATTGTTCTGGGCATGGAGCTCAGTTTTGTGCCGTTACTTCAACCCATCCCGAAGGAATTTGTTCAGATTGTAGTAAAATAGGCGACCAAGAAACTTGCGGTGACCATTCTTCTGTTTGTTGTTTTGATTCTAATAAGACGGCGACAACAACTGATGATTTTTGTCGGGGAGTAAATGGCGGAGCGGTTATTAATAAAACTAAAGGGAACCCTGATTATGGTTACTGTGGTTACTATAATTGTTTAGCGGGCGATCCAAATCAATGTGCTAGTAACTCACCCTTGAAAATTGGTTATTTTAATAAGTTAGAAACTTGTGTGAGTGGTTGCGCTGAGGGTATTGGCAGTGATCCTTGTCGGGCATTTGATAAGAATCAAGCCAGTTGTTCTAATGAGCCCGGTTGCTGTTATGATGCAACGACATTAAATTGTTTATCGGGCGATGAAATTACAGGTGGAGCTAATAATGGTTTTTGTGCCTACTATAATTGTCAAACTCCGCCGGGAAATCCTTTGCTCTGCGATTTAACCCCGACGACTGTTCCGGGATTTTCTAGCACTTCAACTTGCGCCACTTCTTGTGGTAATCCACCTAAGGGAGCAGGACTGGGTTGTCTAGATAGTAGTGTCAGTTCGAGTTGTAATTTTGGTCTCTGTAGTTTTCCGGGCTTTGCCTGTTTGAAAGACACTGGTCTTGGCGGTGCCTATCCTGACTGCGGAACTTGTTGTTGTGAGGTAGGGAAAGAGATTGATTCTTGTATTACGGCCGAGACACCTAATTTGCGTTGCCAGCCAGACAAGGGTTCTTGCACTGGCGCTAATCGTGGTCTTTGTTGCGGCTGTACCAATGATGGTGATTGCGGCTCAATTAATACTATTGGTTGCGGCCTTGATGGTTGCTGTGAAGCTCGTCCTCAGGTTGTAGCTACTTTGCCTGAGGCTGGGGAAACCAATGTTTGTCGTAATGCAGCGATCAAAGTTTCTTTCAATCAGACTATGGATTCCAGGAGTTTTGGTAATAATTTTATACTGTTTGAAGAGCGGGCCTATGGTGACGGAGTTTGTCCAGCAGGAACGTTTTTAGCAACCAGCGAAGAAGCTAAATTGTTAGCATCACTACAAAAGCAAAATATTTTTATTAAAGTTTGGAAACAGGCTCGTCTTCAAATCGATCGCCTTTTTGGTCGGGTTAATGAAACTGCTTTAGCGACGCCGCCCGCGGAAAATAAATTATATTGCTTAGTGCCAGGAGTGACAAGTGCTGAGGAGAGCGGCCAACAAACCAGCTTGATTTTCACTCCGAGCAAACTGTTAACTCCGGCGGCCAAGTATTATGTTGTTATTAAGGGCGATGTTAATCTTGATAGTCAGAGTGGACTGCTAAGTTTCTCGGGAATCGGCTTGAACGAAAGAGGTTTTAATGATGGAAATAATATTTTCATTAATTATAACCAGATTAAATTTAATAATCGCACATATCCTAATTCATATAGTTTTCAGTTTACCACCCTTTCTGATCAAGGCTTGGGAGCAGGTATTTGTGCGGTTGATTATGTAAAGACTAGCCCGTTGTCATATTTATTTAAGACTACTAGCAATAGTTTAGACGAAAAAGATGATAATGCGGAAGACAGGACGTTTGATAAGGAAGCTGATCGCGATAAAGTTTTTACCGCCGCCGCCTATAGCAGCGAAGGCCAGCTCCTTCACCCAGTTAAGGGTTATAATTGGAATTGGTCTTGGTCTGTGCTTGATGAAAATATAGCTAAAATTAATAGTGTCTCTAACTTGGCCGATAGCCAGAAATTAGTGGTTGCTCAGACTGGAGTTACTGATGGTCAAACTAGGGCGAGGGCAATGATTAATATGGATAATTTTCGTCCGGCAGCTGGCTGTGGCGATAATTGCAATACTTATTTCTTGGGCGATGGAGAAAGCAATCTTTCGGATATTTATGTTTTTCTTTGTAATAATCCATGGCCGGCAGTGCAGACTAATGGCGAATGGTTTCCTTGGAACGATGCTGCTAATAATTGTATTTTAGGAAGTGCTAATTGTGAAAACTTTAATTATAAATTCTATTATTGTCGGGATGCTGGCGCGGCGGGAACGCTTGATGATTTGCCGGCTATTATTAGTCCAGGCGTGGTTCGTGGTCAGGGGAGTACACTTATTTGCAGTTCTGATAAAACCGCCTGCTCATCATTTGGTTCCGCTTGTGGTCAAGATCAAAACGGTGATGGCGCTTTAGATGGTTTATGTTTTTGGAATGTTCTTAAGGAGTCATATTTTTTCCGAGAGACAGTTTTACCGGGCGGAGAAATTATTAAGGCGACTGATACGGGCAAGGGTGGAGAGATAAAATTAGATTGGCAATCTCCCGCCAGCGGCGTTAGTGGATATAAAATTTATTATTTGAAAGGTGGGCGAGGGACCATGTTGTCTAAAGAAGTGGCTGCTAGTGCGGCCTGCACTGTAAACGGCCTAAACTATAGTTGCAGTACGACTATTAATAATTTAATTGATGGTCAAGCATATGTCTTTAAGCTAACAGTCATTTCGGTAAACCGTACAGAGAGTGCTCTCTCTAATGAATTAACAGCTACGCCCAGTAATCAGACGAAACCCTCAGCGCCAGCCAAGCCGACGGTCGAGGTTGATCCTACGGTAGTAAAGTTTTCTTGGGTAGCTAATCCGGCCAGCGAGGCAGTTTCTTTTTATCGACTTTATCAAGGAATAAAGAGTGGTAACTATGGCGCCTCATTTGATTCAGGTAAAGGCTTAACCAGTATAACTTTTAATCGTTCAGATTTTAATCAGAATTTAAACTACTTTGTCTTAACGGCCGTTAGAGCTGATAGTCGTGAAAGTGATAAGTCGGCGGAAGTGATGGTTGATTTGCGTTAGGGGGGAATTAAATTTTTATATATGAAAAAAAATAAATGGTTTATTTTTGGGGGTATTTTTCTATTACTGGCTCTATTTTTTGTTTTTAAAAACAGCATTGCTCAAAGCGATGGTGCGGATGCAATTGGGGTGAGAATCGTCCCTAATCCTAACCATTATAGTGTGTATCACTGGTATGAAAAACAGGGTTTCGCGGGATCCCCTCAGGCATTATTAGTTGATGGCTATGAAGCAATTCGTGATGGTCGCACGGTATATGTTAATGCCGCCAATATTAAGGGGAAAAATATTTATACTAATATATATTTAATTTCCTATAACCAAGATCCTTCCGTTAAGACCGTGGATATTTTGGGGCAGATAGTAAAAAACTGGAAATTTAATAGCGATTTAGTAGAAAACAGCGACCCAACGCCAACTTGTTCCATTTCTTCTCTTGCTTGTTCAAGTGATAGTGATTGTGCTAGCAATCAGGTCTGTGCTAAAACGGGAATTGCGGCTAATTCTTGTCAACTAAAAACCCCTAAAAACTGTTTAACCGATACTGATTGTCCGCAAAACTTTTTTTGTAATAGCACTAAAGCTAAAGTGATTCGTGATTTAAAAAGAGTGGGTCAAATTGAAGAGTTAAGGGAGGCGATTAATGATTATAAAAATATTAATGGTAGTTATCCGAAATTATCTGCCGGCACATATTTATCCGGTCATTCGGTTTCGGTTTGGCCTAGTTGGTCGGAAACGCTTTTACCAGCGCTTTCTTTAACGCAAAGTTTTATCGATCCAATTAATCGTTTAGGGGCTTGTCTGAATTATGACACTAAGACCTGTTGGGATAATACTAGTCGCCGGTTTGTTTATAATCCTCAGGACAATTATTTAATGCTCCCGGCCGGCAGCTACGGTTTTGTTTATAAGACTGATCAAAATGGCTCAAATTATAACTTGTGTGCCGTTATGGAAACAAAAGAGCCGACGGCTGATTTAAGTTTCTCTTTTTCTCCGAGCGGTCCAGCCAGCTCAAATTGTGTTACCGCTACAGGAATAATCGCCGGGGGAACCGCTAACAACACGCCTCCACAAATTATCGATACTTACCTGGTTGGCGAGGCGGATAGCGAGTTTAATGGAATGATTAAAGTGGTAGATTATCAAAATAATCATTTAACTTGGGAGTTTAAGACAAATTTAACTAATTGGACTAATTGGAGCGCTGCGCCAGTTTTAAGAGGGACTAATAATGATAACCAAAGAAGAATTTATGCCCTTAAGGCCGGTGGCCCGAAAACCTATGAAGCCCAATTAACTATTTCTGACGGCCAGGGCGGAGTCTTAACTACGACGACGCCAATTGTGATTGTTAACTCTAAGCCGTTAATTGAAGCCGAGGATGGGGAGTATTTATTAAGTCCAGAAAAAACTTTTTCTTACAGCTTTTATTTTTCCGATAACAATTTAGCTGATTATCGAACTGCTTATCGCTTAGAAAAAACTAAGGGAGCAAGCAGTTTTGATTTGCTTGGTTTTACAGCTCAAGTAGCGCCGGCAGGTAGTAATCGCTATCAAGTAACCTATCAGGGGAAAATTACTTCGAGCCAGCAATTCACTGGTGATTCAGAGTATTTATATAAAATTACAGTTCGTGATAAATATAATAATGAAGCGATTAAGAATATTAAAATTACGATTAAGACGGAAAGTCCTAGTTTGATATTTAATTGTCTATCGAGTCAAAGGGTTGGCAAAGAGTATTCTTGTTTCTTGGGTTATTTAACTCAGGATAAGCGCCAGATTACCTTCTCAAACACCTCTAACCTGCCAGAAGGTCTTAAAGTCGTGACCAGCACGGATTCAGCTTTTTTGCGTGGGATTGCCACTAGTGTTTTTAATAATAAAGTTGCTATTAGAGCAACTGATGAATATGGTGTTTATAATACTAAATCTTTTAGCTTAAAAATTAACAGTTATTGTGGTGACGGTCAAAAACAAGCCCCTAACACTGAGGGGCGCGGTGGAATTTATAATGATGGTTATGAAGACTGCGATGGCCGAGACGGGCTATCATTAAATGCTCAGTATTTGCCCGTGGTTAGCACGAGTTCAGACAAACAATACGGTTGTACAACTTTTAATGCTGACACTCCTTATCCAATTTTGACTAATAATTATTGTGTTTTTAAATCCCCGACGGCTGGTGGTGGTTATTGTGGTGATGGCTATTGCCAAGCATTTATTAAAGTAGACGGAGTTAATGTTCCCGTGGAAAACAAGGAAAATTGTTTTCAAGATTGTGATCCCAATTGTGTGCCAAACTGTAATGGCCGGGTTTGTGGTAGTGACGGTTGTAGTGGAACTTGCGCGCCAAATAATTGTCCAAGCGGCGAGAAATGTAATGCCAATGGAGTGTGTATTGGAACTTGCGGCGATGGCGTTTGCGGCAGCGATGAAAGCGCCTGGCTTTGCCCTCAAGACTGTACCCGTTGTGGCGATGGCGAGTGTACTTTAAATGAAACCGCTCAGACTTGCCCGAATGATTGTGAGAATACTTGTATTTTTGATAATGATTGCCCGGGCTATCAAGTCGGCGGCGGACTTTCTAATCCTTGGTGTGTTGGTTCGATTGGTGAGTGTGTCTATTCTAATCCCGCGATTTTTGAATGTGCCCATATTCCGCCTGATCTTGAGGGAGCAATTTGTTCATTGGGGGTAAATTGTTGGCGGGTTATTCAAAGAGGCTTTTGCCAGTACCCTAATGATGGCACGGAAATTGGTTGCTGTGTTTTAAGTCCAGGTAAATGTTTTAATATTAAAGATTCAAATAGTTGTAATCAAGATCCAGCTTGTGAATGGAATTTAAGATATAATTCCTGTCGTGAAAAAGTAAATTCTTGCCACGGCCTACTTTCTAAGAGTGCTTGTCAAAATAATGATTGTGCTTGGGTAACGAGCTCTAATTTAAATATTTGTAATCCCATTGAGGTTGCTTGTGTTCCAAATTGTTCCGGTAAGACCTGCGGTTCTGATGGTTGCGGTGGCTCTTGTGGAGTCTGCCCATCAGGAACGCTTTGTAATCCAAGCGGCCAATGTGTCTCCAGTTGTACTCCAAATTGTTCCGGCAAGACCTGTGGTTCTGATGGTTGCGGTGGCTCTTGTGGAGTCTGCCCATCAGGAACGCTTTGTAATCCAAGCGGCCAATGTGTCTCCAGTTGTACTCCAAATTGTTCCGGCAAGACCTGTGGTTCTGATGGTTGCGGTGGCTCTTGTGGAGTCTGCCCATCAGGAACGCTTTGTA
>CAYPWC010000002.1:0-24046 GCA_964414335.1 uncultured Gammaproteobacteria bacterium
TACTAAGAAAACAATTAACCACTTCCTGAAACCGCAGAATATTGGGGAGATTAAAAAGCCTGACGGCTATGCGCAAATTGGGAACATGGTTTGTGGTGACCAGCTCGACTTTTTTTTGAAAGTTGAGAAGGGTCGAATTAAAGACGTTAAATTTTTGTCTTTTGGTTGCGCTTCCAATATTGCCACCGCGTCTATTATGACGGCGAAGGTCAAAGGAATGACCATTGCGGCCGCCAAGAAATATCCTTGGCAGAAAATTGTTAGTGAGCTCGGAGGATTACCACAACAGAAGGTCCATTGCTCAGTAATGGCTGTTCAGGGACTAAATAAGGCAATTGCCGATTATGAGTCTCGTCAAAAAAAGGTAAAGGTGGCACCTAAAAAGACAGTTAAGAAGAAAAAGTAGCTAAATACAAAAACACTCCCTAACGGGAGTGTTTTTCTGTATCGACAATTGATTAAGATTTTATTAGAATCTCTTTTCTAGAGGACGAGCTTCATTAACGACAACCTTGCGTCCATCTAATTCTTGATTGTTGTACATCGCAATCGCGTTGTCCGCGTCTGCGTCATTTTCCATCTCGACGAAACCAAAGCCCTTAGAGCGATGGGTCATACGATCGGTAATGATAACGGCGGATAAAACAGTACCGGCTTTAGCGAAAGCATCCGCTAAACCTTGTTCGGTAGTCTTGAATGACAATCCACCGACAAATAACTTTTTCATTTTGTTTTCTTTTTACTTTTTTATTAAACGTAAGACGACCTTTTTTTAAAGAAAAAGCGGATGATTGGTCCGCTGTTACTTTTAAAATAGCTTACCTGAAAATAAGTATATCCTATTTTTAATAATAAGTCAAGACTAACTTTTATGCTTATTTTGAGAGGAAAACAGTCTTTTAAGGGTCGACAGTTAGCTTTAGGGCGTGATATAATAAAGGCGAAGTCTTAAATAACTTAGTGTTTTTTGTTTAACGATTTAAATCTATGCAGGCTAAAACCTATCGCCGCCTTCTTCAGGTAGGCATTATTGCTTCTTTGCTTATTATCTTAAGCGTTTTTAAGGAGCTTTTGTTCCCCTTTATTACCTCCAAACAACTACCATTTAATATCTTAATGGAGTTCTTGCTAGTTATCTGGCTAGTCTTTATCTGGCGCTACCCGCAATATCGTCCCCGGAAGAATTTTATTTCCGTCGGTCTGGTTGTTTATTTTTTAGCGATTTTAGCATCTTGTTTAGTAAGCGTTGATTTTAATTTAAGTTTCTGGGGTGATGCCGAGAGAATGCTTGGCTTTTTCCACTTAGCTCACTTTTTAATTTTTTACTTTATCCTCATTACGGTTTTTCGTACCTGGCAGGATTGGCAATTATTATTTGGCTCTTCAGTGGCGGTGGCAACCCTAGTGAGCTTAATTGGACTTTTAGGAGAGAATGGCTATAGTACGATTGGTAACACGGCTTATGTGAGTGGTTATCTTATTTTCAGTATTTATTTTACGGTTATTCTTTTTTTCAGGACCAGTAATAAACAATTGCGTTGGTTATATCTTTTTCCGC
Organism: uncultured Gammaproteobacteria bacterium; assembly: GCA_964414335.1. Classification (GTDB taxonomy): domain Bacteria; phylum Patescibacteriota; class Patescibacteriia; order Patescibacteriales; family UBA12465; genus UBA12465. The sequence goes on from CAYPWC010000002.1 coordinate 1,559, forward strand.
TAGTTATCATGTTGCTAGAGTTTAAGAACATGAAGACCTCGGGTGCCATTATTGGTTTAGGAGTGAGCGTTTTAATTATGATTCTTCTAGTTGGTCTGACTCATGTTAATAAGAAGGTGCGCCGCTTGTCACTTGTTATCTTTATGTTGGCACTTCTCGCTTTAGCGGGAATTTTTTCTCAGCGTGAGGCTGCCTGGTTTCAGAATAGTTTTTTAAAGAATTTAACTTCGCAGAAAGTTACTTTCCAGACGCGGTTAATTTCTTGGCGCGGAGCAGCCGCGGACTTTAAGTATCACCCGATTTTTGGAACTGGTTTTGGTAATTATGCCGTTATTTTCGACAAGCACTTTACTTCTAAATTCTATGACTATACTACCGGCGACACTTATTTTGATCGCGCCCATAATAATTTAATTGATATTGTCTCCACTACCGGTTTAGTTGGGTTAGTAAGCTATCTTAGTATTTTTGCAGCAGTTGGCTATTATTTATTTAGGGAATTTAAAGCTAATGGCTATCGTTCTAGCGGGGAATACCATGGTCTTAATAATATTGAGGTGATTACCATTATTTCTTTACTTAGTGCCTATTTCATTCAGAATTTAGCGATTTTTGATTCGTTTTCCACTTTCTTGGGGTTAATGTCTATTTTCGGCTTTATTTATTGGCTCAATCAAAGACGTCAGGGCGAAGCTGATGATCGACCCGAACCAAAGATGGTTATTAAAAATGAGAGCACGGAACTTCTAGTTCTAGGAGGACTTCTTTTGATTGCTTTTATTTTCTGCAATCACTACAACTTCAAGGCTTGGAAAATGTTTAAGCAAACGATTGATGGTTATGCTCAAATCGCTTCCGGTCGTCTAGAAACAGGAGCGGCGATTTATAAGGAAGCGTTGTCCGATAGACCGCTGGAACGGGATTCTAGGGTGACGCTCATTAATTTAGTTTCTTCTAATTTGGCATTATTTGATACGGTTTCTAAAGAACGGGCCACGGAGATTTTTGATTACACAATTTCACTGGCCAAGAAGAATGTTAGCTATCATCCCGGAGACAGCATGATGCAGCTTCAACTAGCTCAAGTGCTTGATGTGGCCGCTCGTTATCATTATCAGGATCTAGAAAAATTCAATCTTTATTCTACTGAAGCGATGCAAGCGGTAGCTAAGTCAATTGAGGCGAGTCCGAAGAGGGCCACTACCTATTTTGTGAAAGCTCAGATGCAACTGATGCGGATGGAAAATGAAGAAGCAATCAAGACAATGGAACAGGCAATCAGTCTTAATCCTAATTACTCAGAAGGTCATTGTCGTTTGGCACAAATGTTCTTCTTAATTGATGAACCACAATATGGTTCAGCATTGTCTACAGCCTTAAACGCCTGCGTTGATAAGGGGGGGGTGGCGACGATTGTTTCAGAGAATATGCTTAAACTCGCAATTAATCATTATTCAGACGTCAAAGACTACGAGCGCGCCGCTGTTTTGTCAGAACGTTTAGCGTCGATTTCTGAGCCTGATCCGGAAGTGTGGTATAACTTAGCAAAATTAAATTACGTTATTGGTAATGTTGAAAAAGCCGAAGAGACTTTCCTTAAAGCCTTATTTCTTGATAGCAGTCTAGAAGGTCAGTGGCCGATTTTCAAAGGTTTAATAGATGCTAACCGGTAGTAAGGAAGGGGAGCACTAAAGTCTATATTTATCGCTTGGTTTCCACCTTTCCATTAATTGTTTAGAAAAATAATAATTTGAATTCTTAAAAAATCAGACCCTTTGGTCTGGTTTTTTGTTTGTTAGAGAAAGCTTGATTCTTCGGCCTTTTTAAAGCTATTGGCGCCGAAAAGTTTTTATAATATTTTTAAAATTCTATCAGGAGGGATTTGCTATAGTGAAGAGGCTAAAAATTAATTTATAAAACTATGGAGCTCAAAAAACTGCTGGCACTTAAAAGGAAGATGGGCTTTGCTGGCAGCCCTAAAAAATGTCGCCTTTTAAAACAATTAGGTGGTGGCTTGATTTTGACCGCTATTTGCTTTCTTGTTTTCTCGGCCCTTACCTTGGGGCGTGGTCAGTTGGCACTCGCTCGCCTAGAGAAGTCGTTTTTAAGAGAACCAATTTGCCATGAAGAGTGTTATTTTTGGCGCGAACGCCAAGAGAAGGTTATTTTAGATCGTCTTAATAAGGAGTCAAAGCGGACGGCGAAGAGGTTGTTTCGCTATTTTAATGAGCCTTTGCCACTTGAATCAGAAAAATTATCTTTGGATTTAGCCTTTAAAAAAGAGTTAATTAAAATCATGTTCTTGGCCTATGGTTCAAGTAATCCACCTGATTATTTAAGTGACTACCTGGATTGGCCTCAGGCTAATCAAGATTTGGTAAGAGAAATAATGACTATTTTTGGTCCAGGACTCGGAACTAATCGGCGCTTAGTGTTAGAGCTTGATAATAAGCTTAAGACGGGAACATCCAGTGAAGAAAAAATCGCCGTCTTAAAAACCCTTCGAGAAATTAGTAACGATGCGGAAATTGATAGCTATTTTTCTTTGCTGACTTCTACGGCTGATCGAGATTCAAAACGGGAGGCGGTTAAAAATATTAGTGCCATTCGGGAGAAATCACTTTTCTTTACTTTAGAGCAACTAGAAGTTATTAAAGAGCTAGTTTTGTCTCAGGAGACAGAGGTGAAGCTGCGTCAAGATTTAGTCCTTCTTTTAGGTGATTATTATTTAGTCTTTCCAGAAGCGAGCGCTAAAATCTGGAAAGAAATTTATCGAGACACGTCTCTTGATAGCGTTAGTCGGGTTTTTAGTGCTGATAATTTAAATCATTTGGCGAGGGCAAAATTGACTTTGCCGGCCGTTAATCCTCAGGAATGGGAGGATTATTATAACGATTAAATATATGTTTCGCTTAGTTAATTGGTTTGGGTCAAAGGTTAATATTGTGAGAATTATTTTTTCTTTGGGATTATTATTTTTACCAGTTATTTGTCAGGCAATGCCGCCCGGAGCACTAGTTTATCGCACCTCGGGAAGCGGAAAGATGTATGGTTATAGTGGCGACCCCCTTATTTATGCGGAAAAAGGAATAGTAAAAAATGTTCATTCCGGTCATGTTGGTATTTATATTGGTAAAGAAAATGGGGTTGATTATGTGGTTGAAGCGCTCGCGGGGGGAATTGTTAAAACGCCGGCAGAACAGTTTGTTAACTTAGCTGAAGGGGAGGTTTTTTTAGGCGCAAAAATTCCTAAAAATTTAAGCGCCGTTCAGCAGGCTAAAGTGGTGGCGATTGCAAAAAGCTTAGTTGATAAAAAACTAGATTATGATTTTGATTTTAAAATTCAGAAGGGTCCAGATTCTGGTGAATGGACTTGCGTGGGAGTAACTGAAAAAATATATGAAAGCGCTAACATCTCTAATCCGCATAATTTAGCCGCTTTAGAATATAATCCCGACTATTATGCCCTTGATATTACCCCGGATGGTTTTGATGATCGAAGTGTGGTCAATAAAGAGGGAGATTGTTTTTCGGAGGATTACGAGTTTTCTAACATCGCTAGGCGACCAGACTTGCTTTTGCCCGCGCCCGAGTTAATTGGCTTTGATGTTGGTTTAGAGAGAGATGGCCAGCGTTACATTTTTCTTCCCTATACGCAGTTTTTGCAGGACTCGCTAGAAGATGTGGTGAGCGATGTCAGTTTTTCTTCTTCTTTTTCCGGAGAGAAAGTTAGGGGGAAAATAAATACGGTTGGGCTAGTACTTAGGTGGAGCTTAATTAATAACCCTTTGTCTTCAATTAAGAATTTAGCCAATCGAACTAAAGAGGCGGTGGTGAAAGTAGCTCAAAAGGTTTTTGGTTCCGGGTCAAAAGCTGATGAAGTGGCGATTGTTTTGAATGAAAAAGATTTGTCGTTAGATAATTCAGAGACTGTTCCTGCCAAGAAGGGAGCGGTGGTTAATCGCGCCTCAGAGAAGAAGGTTCCGGCTAGCTCTGCTTCGGCGGTTAAAGAGGAAAAAAAAGTAACGCCCGCTGTTTCGAGTGCTAGTGAAAAGGCAAGTAAGGTGAAAGTTACGATTGCCCCTGAAAAAAATATTGCTGAAACTAAAACAACGGCTTCAGAAAAAAACGCGGCCACTAGTTCAAGTGTAAAGATTGCTTCTTACTATAATCCTGTTTCTACGCCGAGTTCTACGCCCGCTCCCACTTATTATTCAAGTGGCGGTAGCGGTGGCGGCTCTAGTGCACCAGCGGCAGAGAGTTTCCCCAAGATTGCCAGCATTAGTCAGATCTATAGTACTGGTGATAATGATTGGATTAAATTATACAATCCAACCGATCATGATTTTGATTTAGCCGCTGCTACTTATCGCCTCGAGAAAGCCAAGACGGCGGTTGACCCCAGTTTAATTATGCGCCTTGGTGATCCTGATGATGGCGAATATCCTGGCGGGACAGTAATTAAGTCTCATGATTATTATTTAATTGTGAGAGGAAGCGCTAATAGTTATTTTTTATCTCAAGCCGATGCGATTAGTAAGCGTGATGATTTTTCTTGGACAGGATCGGGTTATACAATTTATTTAGGAACCGGGGCGATTAGTTCAAATACTGATGATGATATTGTCGAGGCGATTGGTTTTGGGGATGAGGCTACTTATTTTGAGGGTAGCGGTCCCGCTCAGGAAATAGTTGATAATTATGTTTTAAATCGAGTAAAAAGTGAGAGTGATAATAGCCATGATTTTGATTTAATTAAATCGAGCGATCCGGCGATTAGTTGGGCGACAACCACGGAAATAGGAACGACGACGGAAACGGTAGCCACAACCACTGAAAATATTAGTACGACGACTGAAAATGTAGCGACAACTACTCCTGAAGTGGCAAGTTCAAGTGAGGTAATTATTAATAAGATTTACAGTACAGGTGACAATGATTGGATTGAACTTCATAATCCAACGGCTAGTGATATCAATCTATTTACTAGTGAGTATCGTTTGGAGAAAGTGAAGACAGCGACCGATCCAAGCTTAATTATGCGTCTTGGTGATCCGAGTGATGGGCTTTATCCGGGAGGGGGAATTATTAGGGCGGGTGAAAATTATTTAATTGTTCGCGATGATGCTAATGATTTTTATCGCGCGAGAGCGGATGCGATTGCTACGAGAACAGATTTCTCCTGGACAGGGTCAGGCTATTCGATTTATCTGGGAACCGGGGCGATTAGCTCCAGTACCGATCCAGAGGTTGTTGATATTGTTGGCTTTGGTCAGGATGCAACCTATTTTGAAGGTAGTGGTCCGGCCCCAGAAATTACCGATAATTATGTTCTTGAACGGATTAGCCGCTTGGGTCACAACAATCAAGACTTTCGTTTAATGCCGGCTGATGACCCAGGAATAGTTTGGAATCTTAATCCGGTTTCTAGTAGTAGTTCGACGGAGATATACGCTTTTTCGTCTCTGGCGCCGGATTTATTTCCCGATCCTGAGCCAATTAACTCCTCGGGTTTAGAATATCTTTGGCATTTTAACGAATGTCATGGTGCTACCAGTTTGCCGGCAGTCGGAACCAGCACTTTAATGGTGAGTAGTGATCGTTGGCTGGCAGGAAAATTCGATTGCGCGCAGGAGGCCGGGTCTAATTTTAATCACCTAACGGCTTCTTTGAGTAGTCCCCTGGATATTAATAATTTTTCGGTAAGCTTTTGGTTTAAGTCAACGGAGATTTCGCCGAGACTGAGAATTTCTTTTAGTAATAATGCCAGTAGTTCAATTGCCGTTACTTTAGAGCAGGGCATGATGGAGTTTACCGGCTTGCCTAATCCTGATTGGCGCTATTATCAAGATTTCGCCTTTGATAATACTTGGCGCCAAGCGACTTTAGTTGTCAATCGTAATGCTGGTTATTGGGCACTTTATGTTGATGGTGTTGAGAAATTTCATATTAATTCCTATCAGCTTTTGCCAACAATGAATACTTTGGAAATCGCTGGTAATAACGGTCCCTATGCGATTGACGAAGTGGCAATTTGGAGTCGAGCGCTTTCGCCGGCAGAAGTTTTGGAGAATCGAAACTTTGAAGAACCATTTAGTCCAATCTCTTGGCGTGAATCGCAAAAATTACCAGTCCTTCGCCATTTCTGGAATTTTAATGAAGGAATTGGCACGACTAGTATTGATTTAGTCGGCGATTGTGATTTAACGGTTAACGAGAATGCTTGGCAAAGTTTAGATCTGACAAACAGTATTTTAATTAGTAGTTGGGGCAAGGAAGTGAGGGCAAATTTTCCACCCCTTCAATCAGCCGATTTGTCTTTAACTTTTTGGTGGCGCAGTCCAGACACCACCACCGGTAATCGGAGTCGAATCGCTTTGCATAGCTATGGAAACGATGGCATCTTTTCCCTTATTCCTAGTCAGTTCACCTCAGGTTATAAATTCGATAATATTTATAGTTATTTTAGTTACGGCGCTAATTTAACCATCCCCCTTGATGATAATTGGCATCACCTGGCATTGGTTTATGACTCTTATCGCTATCTCTTGCGATTCTATGTTGATGGCATTGAGAAGGGTAGTCGCAGTTTTGTTTGGTCATATCCGCGACAGCTGGCCGACGCTCTTAGTATTATTTCTGAAAACGGCCTTATCCAGATTGATGATTTAGGCATTTGGGAGGGGGCTTTAAGTCCGCGACAAATACAGGAGATATTTACTAATAATTAACAAAAAAAGCCACCAAGAGGTGGCTTTTTACTTGATTTTTTTCTGGATTCCTTGTATTATTTAGACGTTATTAGGGTAAGCGGGCAATCGCTCTTTTTTATAGTTTTTACTCTAAAAAGGGGAGGAAAGTCCGGACTTCAGCGCTTTTTTAAAGTGCAAACGATAGTGGGTAACGCCCACCAAAATATTTAAATTAAGTTTTAAATATTTTAGGGAAAGTGCCACAGAGACAATACTAATTCTGTAATTTTTATCAGAATAAAAGGTGAAAAGAAGTCGGGTGTTTCTTTCGGGAAGCTACCGATTTCGGCCTCCGGTGACGGAGTGACCGTGGTAAACCCTATCAGAAGCAAGAGCAAACTTTTGCGCCTAGCGCAAAAAGACAAGTAGCTCGCCAGAGCGGTTTAGTGATAAACCGCCTAGATAAATGATTGCTAGAACAGAATCCGGCTTATAGCTGCCCTAATAACAATTATCTTCTATTACTTCACATATGAAAAAAATCGAAACTTTTTTTTCCGTGCTCTTTATTCCAGTTGACTTCGTGTTGCTTGTCTTGGCTGGTCTTAGTGCCTATCATCTGCGTTTTTCTAATTGGTCAGCATCAGTGCGACCGATTATTTTTAATTTGCCTTTTCCAGAATATTTCCGTTCACTACTAGTAGTTTCTTTTTTGTGGATTATAATTTTTGCTTTAGCGGGATTGTATAATATTAGAAGCGCCCGGAAGCTTGCTCAGGAAGTTAGCAAAATTTTCTTTGCTTGTGCTAGTGGTTTGGCATTAATCGCTATTATTATCTTTTTTCAACGCGATCTATTTGATTCGCGTTTTATTGTTTTAATGGGGGCGATTTTTGCTTTCTTCTATTTAACTTTAGCGCATGCTTTTATTCGTTGGCTTCAAAGAAAGTTGTATCGCTATGGCCTGGGTGTTCATAAGGTTATCTTGGTCGGTAATTCTCAGACAACGGATAATCTGATTGCCGAATTTTCCAGTAATAAAAAGTCAGGTTTCGAAGTTATTAAGCGGGTTCGAGATTTTTCTTTGGAGACAGCGAGTGAGTTAGCGGAGTTTATTGAGGGTCGGGAGGTGGACGAAATTATTCAAAGTGATCCAAATTTATCAAAAGCAGAAACCTTACGTTTGTATGATTTTAGTAATGAAAATCATATTACTTTTAAGTATGTGGCTGATTTGCTTGAGGTGAAAGTGTTGCGAACAGAAGTGGCGGAAATTATTGGGATTCCGGTAGTGGAGGTTAAGCGAACAACCCTTGATGGTTGGGGCCGAGTTTTTAAACGGGCTTTTGACATTGTTGGTTCTAGCTTTTTGATTCTAATTTTTTCTCCTTTAATTTTACTGACAATGTTGGCGATTACGCTTGATTCGCGCGGGCCAATCTTTTTTTCGCGACGAGACGACGGTAGTCCGGTCTATCGAGTAGGTGAAGGCGGTGCCCCATTTAGGTATTTTAAATTCCGTTCGATGGTGCCTAATTCTGACAGTATGCGCTATCGAGAATTGGCCGATCTTAATTTGCGTCAAGAAGGGCCGCTGGTAAAAATTAAAGACGATCCGCGGGTAACGCGTGTCGGGAGAATTATTCGTCGTTGGTCAATTGATGAGTTGCCGGAATTATTTTTAGTCTTTATGGGACGGATGAGTTTAGTCGGTCCCCGACCGCATTTGCCAGAAGAGGTTGCTAAGTATGAAAACTATCACCGCAAGACTCTAACGGTGAAGCCGGGAATTACTGGTTTAGCACAGGTCTCTGGTCGTAGTGATTTATTATTTGAAGAAGAAGCTAAATTAGATATTTATTATATTGAGAATTGGTCGCTCCTTTTGGACATTTCTATTCTCTTTAAAACACCGCTGGCAGTTTTTAAACATCGCGAAGCGGAATAAAAACATGAAAGTTGCTTTAATCCATGATCACTTAGCTCAAGATGGCGGAGCCGAAAAGGTTTTAAAAGTCTTTTCTGATATGTTTCCGGAGGCGCCGATTTATACGCTGCTTTATGAAAAAAAGCAGGTTGATAAATATTTCAGGGGGCGAAGAATTGAAACTTCGGTAATCCAAAAACTTCCGGGAGGAATTAAGCATTATCAATGGTATTTGTTTTTCATGCCAATTGCCGTTGAATTTTTTGATTTATCTAGCTATGACTTAGTTATTTCTGATGCCAGTGCGTTTGCCAAGGGAGTTATTACTAAACCCGACTGTCTTCATATTTGTTATTGCCATACCCCCACTCGTTATTTATGGAGCGATACTCATCAATATATTAACGACCTTAAATATAATAAGTGGTTTAAGAAAATTATTTCTTTAATTTTAAATCGTTTGCGTCTTTGGGATCGATTAGCGGCCGACCGGGTGGATTTGTTTTTGGCTAATTCTAAGACTGTTCAAAGTCGAATTACTAAATATTACCGCCGGGATTCGGTGGTCATTTATCCGCCGGTAGAAACGGATAAGTTTTCTGTTCAAGATTTAGCAGCGCAACCAGAGGAAGAGAAATATTTTTTGGCCGGTTGTCGGCTAGCGCCTTATAAACGAATTGATTTGGTCGTGGAGGCTTTTAAGGAGTTAGGGCCGGATTACCGCTTGAAGGTTTTTGGTGATGGCACTCATTTAGAGAAACTTAAGTTGCTTGCCCAAGGGACAACTAATATTGAATTTTTAGGACGGGTTAGTGAGGAGCAGAAGGCAAAATTATTCTCTGGCGCTCAAGCATTTATTAATCCCCAGGAAGAGGATTTTGGTATTACAGTTCTTGAATCAATGGCCGCTGGTCGCCCAGTGATCGCTTATCGCAAAGGGGGTGCAACCGAAACTGTTATTGAAGGGAAGACGGGTTTATTTTTTGAAACTCAAACGGCATCTGATTTAGTGGCAGCTGTTAAGAGATTTAAAAATTATCAGTTTGAGCCTAAGGAGATTAAGGCTTATGCGGAAAATTTTTCGGTGGATAATTTCAAGAGAAGAATTAGGGATTTTATCAGCCAGCATAAAAATAGTTAGCTTATGAAAATCGGAATCGACATTAGAGTATTAATGGATAAGCATTATAGCGGTGTGTCGCAATACGCCGCTAATTTATTAACCGCTATTTTACGACTTGATAAAGAAAACGATTATTATTTATTCTATAATTCTTGGCAGAATCTTGATAATCGTTTTGCTGCTTTTACTGGTGACCAGGTGCATTTAGTTGGTCGGCATATTCCTAATAAGATTTTTAATTATTTTTGTCAGAAGTTGTTAGCTCGTCCTAAAATTGATCGTCTCTTAGGCGGAGTTGATGTTTTTTTCTCACCCCATTTTAATTTCACTAGTCTCAGTGCTCGTCCTAAAAAGATTATCACCGTTCATGACTTATCTTTTCTTCGTCATCCTGAATTTTTTAACGTCCGTAAAAATTTTTGGCATCGAGCCCTTGGCGTTAAAAAGATTCTCCGTCAAGCTGACAATATTGTAGCTGTATCAGAAAATACTAAAAATGATATTGTGGAATTAGTCGGCATTAGTCCGGAAAAAATCTCGGTTATTTATTCGGGACTCAATTTAAATAACAGTCTTTCTTCTGAGGAGGTTGCCGCTAGCAGTGAGGCTAGTAAATTTTTAGAGACCCATGGTTTGTCTGGGCGGTTAATTCTTTATTTAGGAACAATTGAGCCGCGAAAAAATATTAAAAATTTAATTGTCGCCTATAATCAGCTCAGGGAAAAAGATAAAAGCTTTAATGATGTGAAGCTGGTTTTAGCGGGGGCTAAAGGTTGGAAAAGTCTGGGAATTTACCGGGCGGCGAAAAAATCGCCCTACCAGCAAGATATTTTATTTTTAGGTTATATTAGTGAAAAAGAAAGAGAGATTCTTTATTCAAAATCCTTAGTTTTTGTTTATCCATCCTTTTACGAAGGCTTTGGGTTTCCACCGCTTGAGGCTTTGGCTAAGGGGCTGCCGGTTATTTGTTCTAATGTTTCGAGTCTACCAGAAGTTGTTTCTGGAGCGGCCATTCTCATTAATCCCCAAGAAGCAGAAGAGATAAGAGAGGCACTGGAAACAGTGATTACCGATGAGGAGTTAAGGAAGATGTTAATTACTAAAGGTTTGGCGAGAGCTCAGGAATTTTCTTGGGATAAGGCCGCTCAAAATTATTTAAATATTTTTTTTAAGTCTAACCATGAAAATAGTGAAAAATAAAAATAAAATTAAGACTAGTTCTCGTGCCCAAGCAGGCGGGGGTAAGAAAGTTAAAAAGCCAAAAGTCCTAGTAGCGATGTCAGGTGGAGTTGACTCAAGTGTGGCGGCGCAGCTTTTAAAAAACCAAGGCTATGAGGTGGCGGGAATTTTTTTGCATTTTTGGAAAGATGATAGTTTAGGAGCCGCCGCGGAAAACCGTTGTTGTTCTTTGGAATCTTTAACGGATGCTCGGTTAGTAGCGGCAAAGATTGGTATTCCTTTATATACTTTTGATTTTTCTGGTCCTTTTAAAGATGCGGTCGTGGATAATTTTTTAGATGAATATGCGGCGGGGCGGACTCCTAATCCCTGTGTGGTTTGTAATCGGAAAATTAAAATCGGTTTACTTCTTAAACAGGCTTTAGCCCTAGGGTATGATTATGTGGCCACTGGACACTATCTAACGATAAAAAAAGTTGGTTCTGAATATCAGCTATTTAAAGCACGGGATAAGAATAAGGATCAGAGTTATTTTTTGTATACTTTTGGACAAAAAGAATTAAAGCATTTACTCTTTCCTTTGGGTGGTTATTTAAAGCCCCAAGTACGGAAATTGGCTACTAAGTTTGATTTGAAAGTGGCTCAGAAAGCTGAGAGTCAAGATATTTGTTTTTTGTCAGGCGATCATAATAATTTTTTGAAGAAATATTTAACCTTAAAGCCGGGGGCGATTAAGCTTCTTGAGACTGGTGAGCAAATTGGTGAGCACTTGGGACTACCTCTTTATACTATTGGCCAGCGTCGAGGGTTAGTCGGCGGTACCGGTCCGTATTATGTGGCAAAATTTGATTATCGGAAAAACATTCTCTATGTCGTCAAAAATTGGAATGAGACAATTTTATATCAACCGGGCTTAATCGCTAAAAAAGTTAATTTTATAAACGGTCGCCAGCCGCAGAGAACTTTTAAATGTGAAGCGGTGATTCGTTATGGCCATTCGGCAGTTAAATGTACGCTTTCTAAAAATAATCAGACTGATTATAAAGTGATGTTTACTGAGCCGCAGCGAGCTGTTACTCCTGGCCAAAGCATTGTTTTCTATCGGGGCAAGCAAGTATTAGGTGGCGGCGTTATCGCTGTGCTATAATAGGATTCGTATTTAAAAATTAACTACGAATAAACTATGGCTCAGCAACTACCGGATGTCTTTAAAAGAATCCAGGAAAAAAAGAGAGAACAACGCGATTTAAAGTCCATTTATCGCGACGCCTTGGCAGTTAATGGTGAGTATCAGGCGGTCCTAGAGGAACTCGAGGCATTAAAAATTAAGAAGAAAAAAATTCAGCTATCTGTCCAGGTAGATTTCAAAGAGGAGTTTGATAAGCTTGAAGGGCTAAAGCTTAATATCGCTGGCGATAATCAGCTTCTAAGCGATTTGGCTATGCACCAGTTAACTAGCGGTGAGCCAGTTAAGATTATTGATGAAAATAAAGTCGAGTATGAGCCGGTATTTTCCGTCCGCTTTAAAAAAGTTAATTAGGGATATAAAAACAGGCCTGAATTAGGCCTGTTTTTTAGTGCCGCGAGAGGGAATCGAACCCTCACTGAGTCGCCCCAACACGATTTTGAGTCGTGCGCGTCTGCCAGTTCCGCCATCGCGGCTTATCTGATTACGAAATTTAGTATAGTAAATAAAATTTTAATTGTCAAAGATTTTCCTTTAAGATATAATAAGAATATCAACGAATATTATGGGAAGAATCATCGCGATTGTTAATCAAAAGGGGGGTGTTGGTAAAACGACAACCGCCGTTAATTTGAGCGCCTACTTAGCCTCTTTGGGTAAGCAGGTACTTTTGGTTGATCTTGATCCTCAGGCTAATGCCACTTCTGGCTTAGGTCTTGACCATCGCAATTTGGAGGCGGGCATTTATGAATCTTTAGTGAGCGGTAAGCCGGCCTTTGAGATTATTAAAAGAACCATGCAAAGTGGTTTGAAAATTGCCCCTGCCACTTTAGCCTTAGCGGGCGCCGGAGTTGAGTTAGTTTCCCTGGATAACCGTGAATTTCGGTTGGCGAACGTTCTAGAGGAGGTTCGCCGTGATTTTGATTTTGTCATTATTGACGGTCCTCCATCTTTAGGACTTCTAACTGTTAATAGCCTCGTGGCGGCCGATGAAGTTTTAATTCCGATTCAAAGTGAATATTTTGCCCTAGAAGGTTTAAGTCAACTACTTGAAACCATTAGTTTAGTGCAGACAAATTTGAAGCCAAGCTTAGGAATAATGGGCGCCGTTATTACCATGTTTGATCGGCGCAATAAATTATCAGAAGCGGTTATGGAAGAACTTTATAAATTTTTCCCTAATCGTATTTTTAGGTCAGTGATTCCGCGTAGCGTTAGGTTGGCTGAAGCTCCTAGCTATGGTCGTTCGATTTTACACTATGATCCTAAATCTCGAGGCGGCAAGGCCTATGAGAATTTAGCTCGTGAAGTTTTAAGTTTAGAAAAATAATTTTGTTAATTATGCCCCAAGGTTTAGGCCGAGGACTCGGCTCACTTATTCCTAAGAAAACGATGACCTATGGTCAAAATCCGTTTAAGTCGGAAGTGGCCGAGGAGGAGACGGTTGTTCTTCATGATTCTGATCGGATTTTAAAGATCAGTCCGAGCCAAATTGCTATTAATCCTCATCAGCCACGGACGACTTTTTCGGATACGGCTTTAAATGATTTGGCCGCTTCTATTAAAGAACATGGCATTATTCAGCCTTTAATTGTCACCCGCCGGGGCGAAGGTTTTGAGCTTATTGCTGGCGAAAGACGTCTGCGTAGCGCTAAGTTATTGGGTCTAAAAACTGTTCCGGTTATTGTTCGAGAAGAGAAGGAGCAGAAGAAGCTGGAAATTGCTTTAATTGAAAATTTACAGCGGGAAGATTTAAATCCTTTAGAAACAGCTAGGGCTTATCAAAAACTAATTGATGAATTTAATATTACTCAGGAAGAAGCTGCTCACAAAGTGGGCAAGGCGCGCTCAAGCGTGGCTAATGCTTTGAGACTTCTAAGTTTGCCGGCGCCAGTTCAAGAAGCTTTAACTAATGGAAAAATTACCGAAGCCCATGCTAAATATCTTTTAGGCTTGGAGGGTGAAACCAAGCAGGTTAACATGCTTAAAAAGATTTTGCGCCAGAATTTAACGGTCGCGGAAACTGATAAGGAAATTAAAAGACTTGGTGGAACTAAGGCCGCCAAGACTAAGGATTATTTTGATCGCGCCCGCGAAGAGGAACTAGGTGAGTTTCTGGCCACCAAGGTGGAGATTAAAAGGCAGGGGAAAGGCGGTAAAGTGGTTATTGACTTTTATTCAGAAGAGGAGTTAAATGAAATGTTAAAGAAAATTAAAAAGTAGAAAAGTAGAAAAGTAAAAATAAAAATCTAGGTCACAGGAGGGACCTGGGAATGAAAAAATTTAAAACAATTAGCGACCCCATTATAATTTTGGCAATTGCCTCAGTTGTTCTGGGACTTGTTGCTAGCGGAGCAACGCTAGCACACATTGGTAAGTTAAATTTTGAAAGTATCTTGAGCTCTCTGATGGCCGGGGGCACGGTTTCAATTTTTATATTTATTGCCATTGGAACGGTAATTAATATGATGAGACCGGCTAAACCAGAAAATGGGCCAGCAAAAGATGATAAATGAGATATGGTGGCGCTAAAATTGCGCCACTTTTTATTATCCAAAACGATTTGCGTTCCTGAGTTTCTTATATTAAAATATTAAAGTCTAATTAAGATTATTTTCCTCTAATTATTAGCCCATAATTCATGTCTTTTGTCCATCTCCATAACCATAGCCACTATTCTTTGCTCGACGGCTTAACAAAGCTCGACGAGATGATTAATTATGCCAAGGAACAGGGTTCGCCGGCGGTTGCCTTAACTGACCACGGCTCGATGTATGGAGTGATTGAATTTTATCAGAAGGCGAAAAAAGCGGGCATTAAGCCGATTATTGGCGTGGAAACCTATTTATCACCGAATTCGCGATTTGATAAGAATACTCGAGAAGATGCGCGCAGCTTTCATTTACTATTACTTGCTAAGAATCTGACTGGTTATAAGAATTTAATTAAGCTGGTGTCGGCTGCTCATACCGAGGGTTTTTATTATAAACCCCGAGTCGATTGGGAGCTCTTAGAAAAATATCATGAGGGTTTAATCGCATCAACTGCTTGTTTAGCCGGAGAAATTCCGCGCCTTGTTACCGCCGATAAGCTCCCGGAAGCCAAAAGAAGGATTAAGGAGTATCAAGATTTATTTGGTCCGGATAATTTCTATTTGGAATTAATGGACCACCCGGAGCTTGAAGACATGGAAAAAGTGAATGAGCAATTAATCGCATTGTCGCGAGAGCTTAATGTGCCGGTTATTGCCACTAATGATATTCATTATTTTAAAAAGGAGGATGCGGAGGCGCAGGATATTTTGTTGTGTCTTCAAAACAAGAAAAAGATGTCAGATGTCGACCGGATGAAGATGATTGGTTCGGGTGATTATTCAATGCGCTCAAACAGTGAAATGATTGCCGCTTTTAAACATATTCCCGAGGCGATTACCAATACTCTTAAAATCGCTGAAAGCTGTAATTTGGAAATTGAGTTAGGAAAGATTCAGCTCCCTTATTTTGCTGTTCCCGAGGGGTATGATGGTAATTCATATCTGCGAGAATGGTGCGACAAGGGAATTAGCAAGCGCTTTCCCGCGGCGAGCGAAGAGGAGCTGGTTAAAATTCGGGAGCGCTTAGATTATGAGCTTTCGGTGATTGCGAAAATGGGTTGGCCATCATACTTTTTAATTGTGGCCGACTTTATTAATTGGGCAAAGGACAATAAGATTGTCGTTGGTCCGGGTCGAGGTAGTGCGGCCGGTTCTTTAGTGTGCTATTTAACGGGGATTACCAATCTTGACCCCCTTAAGTATGATTTACTTTTTGAACGGTTTTTGAATCCGGAACGTATTTCTATGCCGGATATTGATATGGATTTTGCTGATGCGCGCCGTGGCGAGGTGTTGAATTATGTTGGCGAGAAATATGGTCATGACCATGTTGCCCAGATTATTACATTTGGAACAATGGCCGCTCGGGCGGCAGTCCGTGATGTTGGTCGAGTGCTAGATGAACCTTATGATTTTTGCGATAAGATTTCCAAAAGCATTCCGATGATGATGAAGCTTGAGGAAGCGATTAAAACCGTGCCGGAGGTTAAAGAAATGTATGCCCATGACCCGGCCGCTAAGCGGATTTTAGATTATGCTTTGCGCCTCGAAGGGGTGGCGCGTCATGCTTCCACTCATGCTTGTGGTGTTTTAATTACGGATAAACCATTAACGGAGTATGTGCCGATTCAGTACGCGTCTTCTTCTGATCGCAGTATTATTTCTCAATATTCCTTGCATCCGATTGAAGACTTGGGGCTACTCAAAATGGATTTTTTGGGATTAAAGAACTTAACAATTATTGAGTCAGCCTTGAAGATTATAAAAAATACCCGTGAGCTAGAGGTTGATATTGATACTATTCCTCTTGATGATAAGAAAGCTTATAAACTTTTTCAAGACGGCGAAACAACGGGTGTCTTTCAATTTGAATCTTCGGGCATGAAGAGGTATTTACGGGAACTAAAACCAACCGTATTTGAAGATATTATTGCCATGGTTGCTCTTTATCGCCCGGGTCCGATGGAGTGGATTCCGGATTATATCGCTGGCAAGCACGCTAAGAAAAAGGTAGTCTATCTTCATCCGAAATTAGCCCCGATTCTTCAAAAGACCTACGGAGTAGCGATTTATCAGGAACAGGTCATGCAAATTGCTCGAGACTTGGCAGGCTTCACGATGGGCCAAGCCGATGTTTTGCGCAAGGCGATGGGTAAAAAGATCGCCTCTTTACTGGCTGAGCAAAAGGAAAAGTTTATTGAGGGCTGTGTAAAGAATGGTGTTTATAAAGAACTGGGCGAGAAAGTTTTTTCATTTATTGAACCGTTTGCCGGCTACGGTTTTAACCGTTCTCACGCTGCTTGTTACGCGATGATTGGTTATCAGACGGCCTATCTCAAAGCTCATTGGCCGGTTGAATTTATGGCGGCTCTTTTAACGGCTGATCAAGGTGACACTGATCGGGTGGCGATTGAAATTGAGGAGTGTCGCAATATGGGAATTAAAATCATGGCGCCGGATATTAATGAATCTTTTGGTACTTTTACCGTTGTTACTGCCGGGACTAAAGATAATCGGGCTGTTGATAAGGAGGCGAAACTAGACACAATTCGCTTTGGGCTTAAGGCAATTAAAAATGTCGGTGAGCACATTGTTGATGTTGTTATTAAAGAGCGCAAGGAGAATGGACAGTATCGTGACGTGTTTGATCTTTTAGAGCGGGTGACGGATAAAGATTTAAATAAGAAATCTTTAGAAAGCTTGATTAAAAGCGGAGCGATGGATAGTTTTGGTGAGCGCGGTCAGCTCTTGGCTAACATGGAAAAGCTCCTCAATTATAATAAAGAATTAGTAAAGGCTAGAGAAAGTAAGCAAAGTAGTCTGTTTACTGATTTGGGATCGGTAGTGGCTACTAGTCAGATTAGTTTAGCTCCAGCTGCTCCAGCAGAACAAAATGAAAAGTTAATTTGGGAGAAAGAATTACTCGGTCTTTATGTCAGCGAACACCCCTATAATGTTTTTCGACCCTATTTGGTTAATTATGCTATTCCTCTTTGTAAATTGGGTCAGTATAAAGGGGCTGAGCGTGTGATTGTTGCCGGGATTATTTCCACTGTGAAAAAAATAATTACTCGCAAAGGGGAATCAATGTTATTTGTTAAAATTGAAGACGCGACTAATAGTGTCGAGCTTCTTATTTTCCCGCGGCTCTATAAGGAAACAACTAGCCTTTGGCAAGAAGGGCAGGCGGTTATTATGGATGCGAAAGTTTCGGAAAAAGATCAGGAGATAAAAGTTCTGGTTAATCAGGCGTCACCGCTTGATTCTCTTAGTCCTCAAAAATCTCTTGACGATTTCAAGCGTCGACTAATGGCCGCTGGACCACCCAAGCCAAATTTTCGTCAGAAATATATCAAGGCAGCAGTAAGTCCGACTAGCCAGGCGGCTAAATTACCGACTCCACTCAGAATAATTTTTTTAAGAGACCTTGTTGGTCAAGATTTAGTTAACTTAAAAGAGGTTTTTTCTAGCTATCCTGGTGAAGACGATGTTTATTTTAAAATTACTGAAAACGGTAAGGCGCGAATTATTAAAACTGCTTTCAAAGTGGATCACGGCGAGGAATTGTCGGTAAAATTAAAAGAAAATTTTAGCGACCTGCTTAGGCTGGCAGAGGGATAGAAAAATAAATTGCTGCCCAGTTTAAATTCTGTTATAATAAAGGTAAATAATCATTAGTTTTAAAATTAAGGAAAATTAATTTTCTTTTTGATATTATGCCTAGAGTCAAAAAAAATCCTGAGACGGTGACAGTGAAAAAAAGTAAGCCGGTAAAAAAGAAAGCGCCGAAAAAAATTGCCCCCAAGAAGAAAAAAGCGCAGCCGGTTATGGTTGATGTTATTGAGGATGAAGAAACTAGTAATTTTTTTCCTGATTTACCACAGACAGCAACAATGATTGAGGAGACCGAAGAGATGATGTCTGAAGATTCTTTAGATTCTTTTGAAACTCCGGAGGATCAAGAAGAGCTCGATAAGCAGAAAAAGTTTTTTTCTGAATTAGTCACGGAAATTAAGGATAAAAAAGAGTCGCCGGATCATCGGGGTAATCATTTGGCCGAAAAAAATCAGGCTTGGGGGAGCGCTAAAAGCGTTAATCTCTATCGCCGCTTAGTTTGGCGATTTATTGCTTTCACCGCCGTCCTCCTTTTAATTGTTTTTTATTTCTCATTTTCTAAATTGACTATCGCCATTTCGCCTAAAGGAGAGACGTTGAGCGATAATCTGCTTCTTAAAGTTCAACCGTTAATAGCTACAAGCACTGAGGAGAATGAAAATGATTTTCGAGAAGAGGTTGAGGGCAGCGTAGTAGAATTGTCTCTGACCGAGGAGAAAACTTTCCCGGCTACTGGTGAAGAATTTGTTGGCGAAGAAATTGCTGGTCAAGTGAGCGTTATTAATAATTCTGCTAAAGCCCAACCGCTCGTTGCTACTACTCGGATTTTAAGTCCAGACAATAAGCTTTATCGCCTTAAGGAAGCGGTTAATGTTCCGGCTGGTGGTGAGGTGACGGTTGATATTTATGTTGAAAAACCAAGTGAGGATTTAGCGATTAGGCCAACAACTTTTACTATTCCCGGTTTATGGCTTGGTCTTCAAGATAAAATTTATGCGAAAAGTACTGAGGCTTTTTCCTATCGTCAAAAGGTGAAGAAATATATTAAAGCTAGCGACATTGATCGGGCCACTAAAGAAATGAGCGATCTCTTGCTTCAGAAGGCAAAAGCGAATCAGAAAACTTTAGCCGGCAACGAAGAGGTAATCTACGAAAGCCTCGGCCCGGTTAGTTTCGAGATTAGTGCTAAGGCCGGAGAAACCAAGGATGAGTTTACCGTCAAAGCGCAAGCGACTATTTTGGCGATTAAATTTTCCAAGAAAGAAGTAGCAAAATTGACGGCGGCTAAATTAGCTCTAGTGGTACCAGATGATAAGGAGCTCGTTGAATATAGCGCTGATAACATTGTCTATTCTTTTGATAATTACGATACTAAGACCGGAGTCGCCACGATTAAGGCAAGCTTTGGTGGCACGATGGTGTTAAAAGGTGATACAGAGATTATTGATCGTAAGCAGTTAGTTAATCTTAATCGGGCTCAGTTAGAAGACTATCTGAAAACTTTCCCGGAGATTAAGTCTTATGAGTTAAAATTTTCTCCATCGTTTATTAATCATGCCCCTCGGTTACCGGAAAGAATTAATATTGAAATTAAAGGCTTGGAACGATAACTAGGTTAATTATAAAAGCCCCGTAATTACGGGGCTTTTTTGTTTCTATTAATTAACTCGTTAAAAACTATTAAAACAGTCCCAGAAAAGTTGTTCGTCTTTTTTTTACTTCTCCGTGAATTAGAGCACTTAACTTTTGGGCCAATTTAATCGCCTCTTTTTCTGAGCGTTGATGGAGATTGCGTCCGATAGCGAGTCCGGAGGTTTGCGAGATGGTAAGCTGATCTTTAGTGGTTTTCAGCATTTCTGCTTCTTGACGCTTGGCACCCCCGACACAAATAATCTTGGTGCGACCAGCGGCTAAGACCACTTCTTTGAATTTTTTGGCAGTTAATTGATTATCTTTGGTGTTATAGGGATATTTAACTTTAGCGAAGTCAGCGTCGAGACAACTAGCAATTCCGGCACCGCCGGCGATAGTATGAATGTCTTCTTCTTTAATATTTTTCCCTCGGGGATAGACCCAAAGAATGGCAATTAAGCCTTCGCGGTGAGCATCACTAATAGCTTGAGCAGCGGTGGCTAACATTTCTGCTTCAAACTTTCCTCCGAGGTAAAGTGTGTAGCCAATTCCGACAATTTTCAGGCCGGATTGTTTTTTGAAATCGACAATCGTTTTGATATCCCACCATAGGCGATGGGAATTTTTATCATCACTAGCGCCGAGATTTGATTTGCCGTTAACTTTGATTAAATAGGGAACTTGGCGATAGGAAGCGCCATATTGTGATACAAGACCAAGATGAGTGGCGAGTAGGGCTCCCTTAGTGCCGCTGGCAATTTTAAATAGGTGTTCTGGCGAGGCGTCGTCAGGCGAAATACCGCGGCCAAAGAAATCATCGTTAAGGTGTTCGACTTTTTGGTCGCCAGCAAAAAGCAGTAGCTTTCCCGAGTTAGCTGTGGCAAGCCGATAGTTCCGTTCATATTCGGCTTTTTTAGGACTAGGGACACTTAAAGGAATTTTAATTTCGGACATATAAAATAAGCTAAAATATTTATAAATTTAATAAAATATGCTATGCTAAAAGTAGTAGAATAATTATAACATAATTATGGCAAAAAATAAAAATAATCATGATCTCGATTTAGACCGCTATGAAGATTTAAACGGTCTAAGTTTGAAGAAGATGAATTTTGGCCTTTGGCTATCTGAGAATCGGGCTAAGATGACTAAGTCTATCATCGCCTTGTTAATTGTCATCTCGGCCGGATTTTTTATTTATTCTTCCTATCATTATGTTCGATATTTCCTAGATGGTCGAAATAGCGGTGGTGCTGAAACTAATGTTAGCGTTCTTTCTCCCCGCAAGGTAGTTTCGGATTTGTTAATTGCCGCTCCGCAAATTTTTAAAAGCGGTGAAACTTATGATTTGGCGGTTAATATTAGTAATCCTAATGATAAGTTTACGGGTAATTTTCAGTATTGCTTTACTATTAATGATTCGCCGGTTAGTTGTGGTCGGGGCTTTATTATGCCGGGCGAGGAAAAATATCTTTTTGCTTTAGGGCAAAAAATAGAGGCCGTAGCGCCGGAAATAAATTTTAGAGTTACCGATGTTTTTTGGCAGAGAATTGATGCTCATAAAATTCCTGATTGGCCGTCGTTTGTAGCCAGTCATTTAAATTTTACGGTTGAGGGTTTGAAACTTACTTTAGGTTCCACCCGTAACTCCGGGGATAAAGCAAGTCTTGATTCTTTGGAGTTTTCGATTACTAATAATTCCGCTTATGGCTATTATGAAGTTCCGCTTAAAATCTCTTTCTATAATGGATCAGAATTGGTCGGGGTCAACTCTTATGTCGTCACTAACTTTTTAGCCGGGCAAAAGAGGTCGGTTCGTCTTAGTTGGTTGAGTGGCCTGGGGAGTGTTACCCGAACGGAGATTAGACCGGAGTTGAATTTACTAGATGATAATATTTATTTAAAATATCAAGGGAGGTAATTACTTTTTTGTTTTCTTATGAATCGTTTACGTTTATATTTGAAGAATTTTGATTGGTTAATTTTAGCATCAGTTGCGCTCCTAATTGCTTTTAGCTTAGTAGAAATCTATAGTGTAGCCCTGGGTCAAGAAAAATTGAGTCTGCTTAACTTTCAAAAGCAGATTCTTTTTGTAGGAATTGGTCTCGTCTTGTTCTTTTTATTTTCTTTTATTGATTATCATTTTTTAAAAAGTTTTAGTCGTTATTTTTATACTTTAGGTTCTTTAGTTTTAATTGCCGTTTTAATTTTTGGTTCGACGATTAGAGGAACGAAGGGGTGGTTTTATATTTTTGGTTTTGGTTTACAGCCGGTTGAGTTTATTAAGATAATTTTAATCATCTTTTTGGCTAATTATTTTTCATCACTGGCGACTAAAGTGAAAACTTTGCGCCATTTTTTTATTTCCGCCGGGGGTGCTTTCTTTTTGATTTTTTTAGTTTTAATGCAGCCTGACTTTGGTTCAGCTTTAATTTTGGGGGCGATTTGGTTGATTATGATTATTGCTGCTGGTTTTCCTAAAAAATATTTCGTTATTGTTGGGGTAACGGCGTTAATTGTTTTGACTATTTCTTGGCTCTT
>CAYPWC010000003.1:0-2548 GCA_964414335.1 uncultured Gammaproteobacteria bacterium
AATTCCGTTAACATTCCAGGAGATTAATTTCATAAATTATGTTATAATAAAATTATACTTTAAGTGTGCTTATTTTTCAATTTATATGAGCCTTAATGAAAGACTAGAATATATTAAAATGAAGGCCCGTCACGAAAAAAAACTTCGGCCGTGGTATAAAAAATGGTGGGGCGTTCTGGTAATTGTTTTTTTGACCATTATTTTTCTCTCCCTTATCCTGCTGACTGTCTATACTTTCGATGAAATCAAAAAAATTCGCTCTGGCGAAACCGGCCTTAGTCCCGAAAAAACCTACCAAGAATATGTTAAGTTGGTAAACGGTCCGGGTGGCTATGCTATTGGCGCCAGTAATCCGAAAATAACTGTCATTGAGTTCACTGATTTTGCCTGCCCCTTCTGCAAACAATCCGCTCCCGAGATTAGAAAACTAGTCGAAGAATACAAAGACAATGTTCGTCTAATAATCAGAGATTACCCCATTCATGACACCTCTATTAATCTTGCCCTCGCGGCCCGTTGTGCTGGCGAGCAAAATAAATATTGGGAGGCCTATGATTCCCTCTTTGTTAATCAAGATAATCTCATTAACCTGGAAACAATTGAAAGCGATCTTCTCTCTTGGGCTGAGTTTGTTGGCTTAGATATTGAAAGATTTAAAAACTGTTTTTCTAATCGCCGCTATGTCGACGCTATTAAACGCGACTACGATGACGCTAATAGTTTAGAAATTAAAGGCACGCCCACTTGGTTTGTTAATAATTATCCCCTAACCGGCTACTATACCGAAAGCAGTTTTCGAGAATTATTTGACGGTTTGCTAATGCAATTAAAATAATATGGAACAAATAAGAATTCATGGACGAGGCGGTCAGGGCGTAGTAACGGCCGCCGAACTGATTGCCTTGGCCGCTTTTTACGAAGGAAAGGAAGCTCAAGCTTTTCCTAGTTTTGGTGTCGAAAGAACCGGTGCACCAGTACAATCTTTTGCGCGTTTAGATAATCAACCAATAATTACCCGTGAACAAATTTATCAACCAACGGTTTTAATTATTCAAGACGCTACGCTCTTAGAAAGCGTTGATGTTTGGGGCGGTAGCAGTAAAGACACGGTGGTGGTAATTAACTCCGCCCAAAATAACTGGCCGGAACTAACTAAAAAATTTAAACAAATATATTTTACTCCGGCCACCGAAATTGCTCTGGAAATTTTTGGAAAAAACATTGTTAATACAGTCATCCTTGGCGCTTTTGCAAAAAAAACCGGGCTAGTCAGTCTCTCCTCTCTAAAAAAAGCTATTGAAGAAAAATTTAAAGACAAGAGTCAAAGTTTAATCGAAAAAAATATTCTCGCTATTACCAAAGCCTATGAAAACGCCTAAAATAAATCTCGTTACCAAAGCTAATAGTACTTTAGAAAACAAGACTGGTCCTTGGCGCACCACCAAACCGGAAACTGATTATAATGCTTGTATTAGTTGTGGTTTATGCGCTAAAGTCTGCCCCGAAGGTTGCATTGAAATGGCGGACGTTAAGAACTTTGCTAAACAAAAACCCGTTACTGATTATGACTATTGCAAGGGTTGTGCTTTATGCGCCCATGAATGTCCAGTTAAGGCGATTAAAATGGTAAACGACTACTAAATTTAATATGGAAAACAAAAAACAAATCTTAGAAGGCTCTCAAGCAATCGCTGAGGTGATAAAGAACATTAATCCCGATGTCGTCTCTGCTTATCCTATTACCCCGCAAACCCATATCGTTGAAAAACTGGCCAAGCTTCAAGCTGATGGCGAGTCTTGTTATGAATACATTCGGGCCGAAAGCGAATTCGCAGCCGCTTCGATAATCCTTGGAGCCAGTGCCGCTGGTGCCCGGGTCTATAGCGCTACCAGCTCCCAAGGACTACTCCTAATGACCGAAGTAGTCTATAACATCGCCGGCATGCGCCTTCCCGTCGTTATGACTTGCGCCAATAGAGCCGTGTCAGCACCAATTAATATCTGGAATGATCAAAGCGACGTGATGGCTGTCCGCGATTCCGGCTGGATTCAATTATTTGCTAGCGACAATCAAGAAGCTGTTGACCAACACCTTCTTGCCTATAAACTAGCGGAGCAGTTAAAGCTGCCTGTAATGGTAAATGTGGATGGCTTTATTTTAACTCACGCTTTTGAGCCAGTTATTATCCCTGAAAAAGACACGATTAAAAAATATCTCCCTGATTTCGCCCCAGCTTCTGGCACCTACCTTGATCCTGAGCATCCCATGACTCTTGGCGCTTTTGCCACTCCCAGTCATTATTTTGAAATTAGAGAAGAGCTTCACCAGGACTTAGAGTTAAGTCTGGAAACAATTAAAAAGGAACATGCGAACTTAGTCAAAGCCTTAGGCCGCGGCCAAGCAAATGACGGTCTCTTCGCTTATTACGGACCCCAAAAACCAAAGACGATTCTAGTTGCCTTAGGGTCTGTCGTCGGGACAATTAGAGAAGAACTGAAGAATGATAAAGATGTCGGCGTTTTACAACTTAAAGTCTATCGCCCCTTC
>CAYPWC010000003.1:2558-15926 GCA_964414335.1 uncultured Gammaproteobacteria bacterium
AAAAGCTGAACTCCAAAAAGCGTTAGCGGGCGTCCTTAATGTAGCCGTTATTGAAAAAGCCATTAGCCTTGGCAGCACTGGACCGGTGTTTTCTGATCTTATGGCAACTCTAGACACTTCTAAATTAAATATTACCAATTATATTGTCGGGCTTGGCGGTCGAGATGTGACCAGTCAAATGATCAGAAAAATAGTGACGCTCGCCGGAAAGAAGAGTGATAAAAAAATAAATTTTATCGGAAAAATATGACCAGCCAACGCTTAAGTATTTTAAAAAAAATATTTGGAGGACTAATGGCTCTTCCTATGATTTTGATGGGTTCCCTTTTTATCTTTCCCTTACCCGCTCAAGCTTTGGCTGATGTCGAAGATCCCCTTACATTTACCCCTCAAATAACTATTCCCAATTCTTCAATTGGAGCGAGTACAACCGCGAGCAAATATGATGAAAAAACCGGTAAAATGGAAAGTGATCTCTTGGCTCGCTATATAAATTCCATTTATAACTACGGACTAACTATTGCGGGAATCGTGGCCACCATGGTTTTAATGGGCGGGGGAATTGTCTGGCTAACTTCTGGCGGCGATGCAGGTAAAGTCTCGCAAGCTAAGGGCTTGATTGGCGGCAGCATTGTCGGAATTATTATCTTGCTTTGTGCCTGGATAATTCTTAACACTATTAATCCTGATCTAGTAAAACTGAAAACAATTTCCACTGAAGTGATAAAAAAAATTAGTTATTGTTGCGACGCCAATAAAGGCCACGTCGCAATGACTCTAGAAGAAGGTGGCTCCTGCCCAAGCGGTTCAAGTCTCTGTGGAAAAAATGAAGTCTGTAGAAATATTGGTGATGATAAATTCACTTGTGTTCAAGATGAGGGGTCAACTTGTTGTGAATATCTATTTTATTCAATGAATGGAACTAATAAATTTCACTGCACCACTGTTAAAGGAAATATGTGTCCTAAGTTTCACAATCAATACCCCTTAACGAATTCCTATCAAGATAAATACTGTGGAGAAAAGGTTGCCTATGGTGGCTGTCTTCTCGGGCAAGATTGTCCTGGCCAGGCAGATGGCAGTGTCTGTAGCGACGGGGCTTCATTCTGCTATAAAGAAATCTGCTATATTAACAAGGGAAAAGAAAACGAACCTTGCGGCGATAGAAAAGGGGCAATTTGCCTCAAGGGAACAGCTCTTAATCCTTGCCCTGACTATTTTGGCCATAACTATGCAAGACTTAATTTATGGGGAATATTTGTAGCCAATGGCCCTATTAACAGCCGGGGGCGCGATTGCGATTCTGGCCTCTACTGTTGCGCCCCTACTCCTAATGATAAATAATATGAATAATCAAAATAAATTCCTTTCTCCTGGTCATAATGCCTGCGCGGGTTGCGGCCAAATGGTGGCCGTTCAAGCAGTCATGCGGGGATTAAATAAAAATGTCATTATTGCTAATGCCACTGGCTGTTTAGAGGTAACAACAACCGCCTACCCGCAAAGCGCCTGGGGTCTACCCTGGATTCATTCCCTATTTGAAAATGCCGCCGCCGTTGCTTCTGGAATTAGGGCGGCTTTAAATAAACGAGAAGATAAAACTACTAAAGTAGTTGTACAGGCGGGCGATGGCGGCACGTATGATATTGGTCTTGGCCTTATCAGTGGCATGTGGGAAAGAAATGAAAATATTCTCTATATCTGCTACGACACTGAAGCCTATTCTAATACCGGTATTCAGGCTTCCGGCGCCACTCCCTATGGCGCTGACACCACTACTAGTCCTCAAGGAGAAAATTCAATCGGCTCTAAACAAAGAAAAAAAGACATGATTGCTATCTCTTTAGCTCATGGGGTTAAATATGCTGCCCAAGCCAGCGCCGGTTTTCCAGATGATATTACGGCTAAAGTGAAAAAGGCCCTTGAAACAAATGGACCCAGTTATATTCAAATTCTTTCTCCCTGTATTCCTGGCTGGAAAATAAATGGTGATGAAGCGGTGATGATGGGTAAATTAGCGGTTCAAACCGGACTCTACCCCCTATTAGAATATACAGACGGCATCCTAAGTGCCTCTAGTATTAAGCCCGGCTTCACCCCTAAACCAGTAGCCGAATACCTCAGCCGACAAGGAAGATTTAAACACTTAACCCCAGAAGAAATAGCCGACATCCAAAAATTAGCTGATGAAAATATTAAAAGATATGCGCAGTAATACAAAAAAGCTTTTTCTTTTCGTTCTTCTTCTTGGTCTTTTCTGGTCTTTTCCAATAGCGGCCCAGGAAGCCGAAAAAACCTATGAATGTGGTTGGACAAAAGCGGATGTGTTTAGATCAAGAGAAGGAAATATTGAACAGTGCCCCATGTCTAAAAAATCAGCCGCCTCTGTTGGAGGCCGCTGTAGCGGCAACCAAGCATCGGGAATGCTTTGTTGTTGCACAGACACCGCCCTTAAAGCGGTCGAAGAAAAACCTACTCTTTTTACTATTCCTGATTTCCAAGTGACAATTCCCGGGCTTGATAAACTGGCCACCGTTACTTGTGATGCTAGCGATAATTGCGAAATCCCCTGGATTGGCCAATATATTGCCGGCATCTATAACTACGCTCTAGCCATTGCTGGCATTTTGGCGGCGATTGTTTTAATGGGTGGTGGCGTCATGTGGCTTATTTCCGGTGGCGACGCTTCCCGCATTAATCAAGCTAAAGATCTTATCATTGGCAGTATCACTGGACTGATTATCCTCGCCTGCTCATACGTTATTCTTATCCAAATTAATCCCGAACTAACCAACTTCGGATCGCTAACAATTAAAAACATTAAAAAAACTGAAGTTACTTTAGCGACTAAGCGCTATAGCTCAACTGCCGAACAATATAAAAATGCCGCTTGTGCGACCGATGAAGAGCTGACTAAAGGAGTTAACTTCTATGCCACTGGCTACTACAAACCAGCCTGGGAAAATACCGAGAAATTCTTTTGTGTCGTGGGCATGCAATGCTCTTGCCCTAACGGACGAGATACTAGTAAAAATTGTAACTTTCTCTACGGCAAAACCTTCCCTGATTATCACCCCTGCAACTATTTTGAAAAAGGAACTGAATATTGCAATCTCACTAGCAGCGGCACCACCCCAAAAGAAGGTGATATTGCTGCCCCTAACAACTGTAGTAATTTAAACGCCGGCGACAAGGTTTGCTATAATGGCAAAACCTATACCATTAGAGACTCTGGTGGCGGTATTAAGGGCCGGCGTATTGATATTTGGTCAGGCGATGACCTAAAAAAAGCTAATTCTTATACCGGAGTGGGAACTTTAAAAAAGGGAGCGTGTAATTAACGCCCCCGGTCCATCGCTTCATTAGCCAGTCGATCTGCTTCCTTATTTCGCTCTCGCGGAATATGGGTATAGGAAATTTTCTGAAAATTCAAACTCAAATTATGAATCTCTAAAAACAAAGGCGCCAAGTCTTTGTTTTTTACTTTATACTCCCGCTTTAATTGTTTAACCACTAGCTCGCTATCTAAATAGCAATCAAGCTCCGCGGCCTTTAATAGGGCCGCTTTTTTAAAGGCAGCGATTAAGGCTCGATATTCTGCTTGATTGTTAGTGGTTTCTCCTAAATATTCAGAGATCTCCGCAATCACCTTCTTCTGTTCATCATAAATAACCGCTCCAATTCCTGCCGGTCCGGGATTGCCGCGCGCGCCACCATCGGTATAAATAATAACTTTACTCATATTTTTTTAAATCAATAATTTTTAATTGTGGTTCACGGCGGCCATTAAAATCATTTACCTCTAAATAATAAACTAAATCTACTCGATCGCCCACCTGAAAATCTTTGTAATTAGCCGCTCCACCAAAAGCTAGTGCCCAAAGAGATTTTGTTTTATAATCTCCGGCCTTAAGTGATGACAACCTCATTTTAATATGCTGACTTTCAAAACCCATAGTCGTGATATCATCAATTCGAAGTCCGTAGCTGACAAATCGCGGCTGTTGATTATTTTGACCATAGGGAGCAAGAGCATTAATCTGCTCGGCAAGCGCTAAATCTAAATTAGCAAACTCCAGCTCAGCTTCAATCTTTAACTTCGGCACTAAAGCGGCGCGGGAAATTTTCTCATTAGCCAGGGCCCCGATTTGACGGCTAAACTCCCGGACATTTTCCTCGGTTTTAATAGAAAAACCGCAAGCCATTGGATGGCCGCCATATTTATCAAGAAACGGGGCGAGGGTTTCAATGGCCGCAATTAGATTAAATTCCTCAACTGATCTTCCTGAGCCCTTGAAAGCAAGTTTTTTAGGAACCAACCTCTTAGTAACCGGATTAAATTCAGCCTCTTCAATTAAACGAGTAATAATCAACGTTGGACGATAATATTTTTCTGTAATTTTTCCTGCCACCAGACCAATTACACCCTCATTCCAAACTTGATCTTCGCCAGCTAAACCAATAATTAAATTAGGAAGATTATCTTTATCAATTTGTTCCTCTACTTGAGCAATAATTTCCTCAGTAATCTGTTGGCGACTTAAATTTCTCTGATTAAGTTCGGTGGCCAGTTCCTCAGCCTCCGCTTGATCAGTGGTGGTTAATAAGGCAAAAGCACTATTAGCATGGCTCAGACGACTAGCGGCGTTAAGGCGCGGACCAAGCTGCCAACCAACATTCCAGGCTTCAAGCGGTCGGTCTCCATTAATTTTAGAAACCTTAATTAATTCTTTAAGTCCTAGGCGCTTAGTGTTATTTAAAACTTTAAGACCGCTTTTAACCAACAAGCGATTTTCTCCCAAAAGACTAACCATATCAGCAATCGTTCCCACGGCTACAAGGTCTAAGCTTTTCTCTAAAATTAATTGTTTCTGTTTTTCTGGCAAATTAGCTTTAAAAAGTAAAGCACTAATTAATTTAAAAGCGACACCAACACCAGCTAAATAGGGCCAAGGGTATTTCTCGCTTTTATCCGCTGGATCAATCACTAAACAATCCGGGGAGTCTTTAGTTTCTTCGGGCAAGACATGGTGATCGGTAACAATTATTTCGAGACCAAGTTTTTTTGCATAAGCAATTTCTTCGCGGTTACGAATACCGTTATCAACGGTGATAAGTAATTTAAATCCCTGAGAAACAATCTGATTAATTGCTCCTTTGTTAAGTCCATAGCCCTCACCAACCCGATCCGGAAGATAGACTTCTACCTGAGCGTGAAGAATTTTAAGGGTTTCTAAAAGAATGACCGATGACGTGACACCATCGGCATCATAGTCACCATAGACAACAATCGGATTACCCTTTTTAATGTGACCAATAATAAGCTCCACTGCCTGAGCCATGTCTTTAAAAAGAAAGGGATCATAAAAGGCGTGCTCAGGGTTATCGCCGATTAAAAGTGTTTTCTCGGGAGCTAATTTGCCCCCCAAAAAAGCCTCAATGTCTAGCTTGTCTTTTAGGCCCCGATTAAAAAGGAGTTGCAAAAGAACCGGATTTATCTCCGGGTAATTGCTAACTATATCAGAACTAATTGCGGGCGCTACTTGCCACTGTTTCATGGCGATAGGTAAAAAATTTATTAATAAAACATTGAACCGACGCTAAAAGCCAGCATCGAAACTACCACGAGAATCGAAATAATCGTCCACAGAACTTTAACAATTTTTTTTCTTTTCATATTATCTTTTTAGAATCTTAACAAAAGTATCCGGGGGAATATCTACGCTTCCCTTGCCGGCCGCCATCATTTTTTTCTTACCGCGCTTTTGCTTCTCCAGTAGTTTTCGTTTGCGGGTCACATCGCCGCCATAGAGCTTAGCCGTTACATCTTTGCGCATGGCTGATAGTTTTTCCGAAGCAATAACTTTCCCGTGAAGAGCGGCCTGAATCTTAATCGCAAACATTTGGCGCGCTAAATTGTTTTTAAGAATTTCCACCACTTCCCGTCCCTCACGCATCGCCTCATTACGATAGACAATGGTAGCTAAAGCTTCAATCGGCTCTTCGGCTACCAAAATATCCATTCGAACCACATCCGCCGGACGATAATCTAAATACTCATAATTAATCGAGGCATAGCCAGCGGAAACACTTTTAATCTTATCATAAAAATCCGTTAAAATCGCCGCCATGGGAATTTCATAATGTAAAATGACGCGAGCCTCATCGCTATCAGCGGAGATATACTCCGTATTTTTATAGACTCCCCGCTTATCCTGCGCTAGTTTAATAATATTGCCCATGTAATTTTTAGGGGTAATGACGTCTAGAGTTACCCAAGGCTCTTCAATAATATCAATATGATTAGGATCAGGCAGGCGCTGCGGCGTTCTAATAATTAGCTCTTCACCATTACTTTTTAGAACTTTATAAGCAACACTAGGAACAGTGACAATTAAATCTAAATTATATTCCCGGCGTAATCTTTCTTGAAAAACTTCTAAGTGAAGTAGCCCCAGGAAACCACAGCGAAAACCAAAACCGAGAGCGTCTGATCTTTCTGGTTCATAGACTAAAGCGGCGTCATTAAGTTTAAGCTTATCCATCGCCTCTCGTAGTTCTTTAAAATCACTGCCTTCCCGCGGAAAAATCCCGGCAAAAACCATTGGTTTTACTTCTTTATACCCGGGCAAGCTTTCTACTTCCACAAAATTGCTTACCCCCTTATTAGCCGTTAATGTATCACCAACCCGACAGTCACTGACCGTTTTAAAGCCTGTAACAATATAACCGATTTCTCCAGCCCGAAGTTCGCCGGTTGACAGATAGTTGGGCTTAAAAATTCCACAATCCAAAACTTCACTTTCCACCCTCATTGAAAGCAATCTAATCCGATCACCTTTCTTAATGGTGCCGCTAAAAACTCGAACATAGGCAACTACGCCGCGATAAGTATCATATTTAGAATCAAAAATTAACGCTCGCGGATAGTCAACATGGCTTCGTTGATCCTCTTCTTGCGGCGACTCACCCTTTTTAATTACTTCCTCTAAAACCGCGGCCACACCCTCGCCAGTCTTTCCGGAACAAGCAAAAATTTCTTCTTCTTGGCAACCGAGAAGCTTAATAATTTCTCGTTTAGTTTTAGGGATATCAGCCGCCGGCAAATCAATTTTATTAATTACCGGAATAATGGTCAGATTCTGCTCAATTGCCAAATAAAGATTAGCCAGCGTCTGAGCCTGAATGCCCTGAGTACAATCTACTAACAAAACCGCAGTTTCCACGGCCGCTAGTGACCGGGAAACTTCATAAGAAAAATCCACATGTCCCGGGGTGTCAATTAAATTCAATTTATAGCCCTGGTAATCCATGGTTACCGGCTGCAATTTAATTGTAATTCCTCGTTCTCGTTCAATATCCATTCCATCTAAAATTTGATCCTTCATTCTTCTCTTCTCAACCGTTCCGGTAACTTCAAGCATCCGGTCAGCCAAAGTCGACTTACCGTGATCAATATGAGCAATGATACAAAAATTTCTAATTTTATTTATTTCCAACATATTATCTCCAATAAATTAAACACCCCGGGCCTCACCCTGATCATCGACCTTCACTTTTCTGAAAGGCCAACGATTTTGCAAGGAAGATAAAAAGCCAAAGAGCTCCTCACTCTTAAATAAATAGCAGAACAAGGCATAGACGATAGTACCAGCTCCAGCGCAAACAAGCAACTGGCTAAAGACGCCGCTGAACCTAGTCATATCAATAAGGGGCCAAACGACCACCTTCATGATCTGAGCCGTTAGTCCGGCCGCTAAAGCGGCGGCAGTGAACTTTAACACTGAACTAAGAATGCTCGTGATATCCAGATTGCCGACTGTAAAGTAAAGCCATAACCATAGCAAGAGGAAATTAAGAATACTGGCAATAGAAAAGGCAAGGGCTAAACCAGCGACACCCATCTGCGGAGCAAATATAAATGACAAACCAATATTAAGCGCCACTGTCAATAAACCTAAATAAAATGGGGTGGTTGAATTGTGTCGGGCATAGAAAACTCTAACTAAAAGCGGAATGGTTGCCTGAGCAAACAAGCTTAAAGCAAAAAATCCTAAAGTGTTCATGGTAGAAATAGTATCCTGCCAATCAAAATTTCCTGTCCCTAAAACAACACGAATAATCTGCGCCCGAAGAACAATAATCAGGACCGAAGCCGGAACGACAAAAAATAAAATTTGTCTCATCGTCTCAGAAAAACTCTGCGCTAACTTCTCCCTGTCAAAAGCGGCGGCCGCTAAAGATGGGAAGGCGGCAATCGCAAAAGAAATTCCGAAAATACCAATAGGAAATGATTGGAGATTATTAGCTAAATTAAAAACCGCCAAAGAACCACTAGAAAGACCGGAGGCAATAATCGTAATGATAACTAAATTAATCTGGGAAATCGCTAAACCTAAAGTTCTTGGAATCATCATTCGACCAATTTTCCAGGTATTAAGGTCACGCCAAATAATCACTAGACGATAGCGAAAGCCTAAATAATAAACCGCTGGTATTTGAACCGCCATATGAAAAATCGCCCCTAAAGCAACACCCCAAGCTAAGCCGTCTAAACCTAAAGACGGGGTCAGAAAAAGCGCACCAAAAATAATACCAAGATTATAGAAAATCGGCGCTAAAGAATAAGTCAAAAACCGCTTAAATGATTGAAGAATTCCCCCTAAGACTCCGGAAACCCCCAAAAAAAGCGGGGACAAAAACATAATTCGAGTGAGGCTGGCAGTGGCCGCCTTCTCTTCTGGACCAAAACCAGGGGTAATAAGCTGAGTTAGAAGCGGGGCAAAAATAATTCCCACTAAAGACAAAATTCCTAAACCGAGTAACAATAAATTTAAAACATTATTAGCCAGAGACCAAGCTTCTTGGTTATTTTTATTTGAGTTATTGTCAGCGGAAAAATCTTTAATTAAAGAGGTGAAAATCGGAACAAACCCAGCCGAGAGTGCCCCTAAAACAATTAAATTAAAAATTAAATCCGGGATTCTAAAAGCGGCATAATAAATATCTAAGTCTGTTCCCGCACCAAACTGGCCAGCTAAAATCCTATCTCTTATCACCCCTAAAAATCTTGAAGCTAAAGATGATAGCGCCACTAAAGCAGCAGCGACGGTAATACTATTAATTTGTTGGCGAAAAAATCGTTTAAACATATTATTATCTTAGCCTTTTCCCCTAGTTAATCAAGGATAATCCGAGCATCGCCGGCCAAGGCACCATGCTCAAAGACGAAAAGCGGATTAATATCAAGTTCCTTGATTTCGGGGTGTTCATTGGCAAAGCGAGCTAAATTAACAAGCGCTCGCGCCACACTTTTTACATCATACTTCTTCTGACCACGAGCACCATTTAAAATCGGGTAAATGCGCAGCTCCTTAATCAAAGCTAATGCTTCTTGATAGTTTAAATCACTTAAAGCTAATTTAACTTCTTTAAATACCTCAGTATAAATACCCCCCAGACCAATCATCATAATCGGCCCAAAAGAATCATCGCGTTTAAAGCCTAAAATAACTTCCTGAAACTTGCTCATTTGTTCCTGAACTAAAAGATAGTTAAGGGGATTAGCGAGTGCCCGGCGATTGTTTTTAAGCAGTCGCGCTGCGGTTGCTTTAAGTTCAGTCGGCGTTTTCAAATTAACGACTACGGCCTGTTTATCGGACTTATGAACGAAATCTGGACCGCTGATTTTAAGAACTACTGGATATTTATATGAGGAAGCCTTTGTTGGTTGGTATTTAAAAGTCTTAACTGTATCAAGACCGTATTTCTTAAGATGAGCTAAGGATTCTAAATAATCACTATTTTTAATTAGCGGTGCTGCCTTTCCCTTAAACCGGTTATAGGGTCGGATAGTTTTAACCGTTCTTTGATAGGTAATTAAATTCTTAAAACTACGAATCGCCTCTTCTGGATAATCAAATGTCGGAACACCATTTTTTTCTAGTAAATCTCGGGCGCCGGCAATCGCCGTTCCGCCAACAAAACTAGTCATGATTAGCTTGCGCGGATATTTTTTAGCCGCCGCAATAATTACCGACGCCGTCTTCTCCGGCTCAGTAGCGGTCTGCGGGGTAAGTAGAATCAAAAGATTATTAACTTTCTTGTCGCTTAATCTTAGTTTAAGCTCCTCGCTATAGCGACTGGCATCCGCATCCCCTAAAATATCATAACTGGCGCCAAACGGAATTTTTTGCCGAGCAATTTCATCAACCGCTAACACGGCTAAGCCGCCGGCATTAGTAATTAAATGAAGCTCGGGATTAGTCTGATTAGAAATAACATTATGCCGGAAAAGAATTAAAAGATTAAATAGCTCATTAATACTTTCCAGCCAAATCGCCCCAGCCCGCTTCACGCCCGCTTCAACCGCCGCACTTGATCCAGCCAAAGATCCCGTATGAGACATAGCTAGTTGTCCACCCGCCGCACTTTGTCCGGCTTTTAAAATAGCCACCGGTTTTTTCTTCACTAAACGTGAAACCAGGCTCATAAATTTTTGCCCATCTTTAATTTCTTCCAAATAAGCAACCACTAAATTAATCCTCTTGTCACTAGCCAAATGAGCCATTATCTTGTTTTCATCTAAAACGGCTTTATTACCAAGACTGATAAAATAGGCGAAGTTAAAATCCTTCAATTTAAGCCAATC
The DNA here is from genome assembly GCA_964414335.1 of uncultured Gammaproteobacteria bacterium. Taxonomy (GTDB): domain Bacteria; phylum Patescibacteriota; class Patescibacteriia; order Patescibacteriales; family UBA12465; genus UBA12465. The sequence continues at coordinate 13,210 of CAYPWC010000003.1, forward strand.
AAGCGCCGCCGAGCCCACTGCCCCTGACTGAGACAAAAGAGCGGCCTGGCCAGTGGCGGAATCAGCGGCCGCAAAAGTCGCATTGAGCTTATGCCAAGTATTAATGAGGCCTAAACAATTGGGACCTAAAATATTTAACTGATGTTTATCAGCTAAAGCGGCAATTTCCGCTTCAATTTCCTTCCCTTCGGCACTGACTTCTTTGAAACCGGCCGTAATGATAATAATATTTTTAATCCCCAAATGAGCGCATTTTTTTATTTCCGCTAAAACAAAAGCGGCCGGAATCGCAATTACCACCAATAAACCGGCGCGTTTCTTGGTTGGCACAAGATCTAGAGAAGCATAGGCTTTATGGCCGGCGATTTTGGTTTCTTTTAAATTAATCGGATAAATACTCCCGCGGTAACCACCGGCAATAATGTTATCTAAAACCTGACGACCAATTTTTGTGCGCTCACTAGAAGCCCCGACAATGGCGACGGCTTGAGGATTGAAAAAATACTTCAAAGACATATATTTTATTTTTTTATTAAACTAATTACTCCGAAAACAAAATTCAAAAGAAGCAGATAATTAATATTAAGGTAGACTAAAACAATATTAGGCCAAATAAGTTCCAGCCCAATTGCGACAACTAAAAGGGCGCTGGAAAAATAGAATAAATCGCGACTAATTATTTTTCCCAAATCTTTTGCCATAGTGTTCTCCCTGTTAATTCAACTTTAATCTCGTAAATTTCTAAACTATCTTTTATTTTATCTTCACTTTTTAGACCCGGAACAGAAATCATAAAACTATATTTACCATTCTCTCGATAAGCGCCAACTAAATTAAATTCCGCTGTAGCGATTTTTAGACCATCTCTTTCCTGGGGACGCTCATAATTTGCAATGATATATTTTACCGGCGTTTCCACGGAAAAAAAGCGATCAACCTTATCAAGCATGGGGTTAAACAGGCTCTCTGGACTAAAGGAAAAAACACCGTTGTTTTCTAAAATAACATCATCTTTTTGCAGTTTAATTTCTTTAACTAGGCTATTTCTGTCGGTAATAAAATCAAACTGTTCATAGGGGGCGGCAAGCTCATAACTGGTCCCCGCAAAACTGATTGTTTGTAGACTGCCTGGATTTAACGCCTTGGCTTGTAAATAATTAGCGTCAGTATATAAAGTCAGTTTATTGGCACTAGACACCGGCCAGACTTTATTAATAAATGATAACCGATCTAAAGAACTGACAATCTTTTTAATTACCATGTCATCGGTAATCTTAATATCCAATCGATAGACTCCGGCCGGCAAGTTCTTTTCCTCAATAATTAGCTCTCTTTCCTCCGCCTGACCGCTACCGGGAAAAAGATTTTCATCCGGAAGCTCCACTGTCTTAATTATTTTTTCCCGAGAAGACAGCACTAGAGTAACTGGCGCCGCTTTCCGGTCTTGGTTTAAATCAACAAAAGTAAAATGAAAACGAAGCGGCTCGTCTTTTAAATAGACATAGAGCTGATGGGCGCCCCGAAGAGGCGTTTCAATCGTTAACGGTTTAGCGGGGCGATAGTTAGTAAAACGAAAATTAACTGCCGGCGAATAATTATAAACAGCTAAACAATTGGCCAGTCCCTGGGGACAGGAGCTAATAGCGCCATCTAGTAGGTCCTCCTCCAATTCTCTCAGAGTCGAGTAATTTTTTTCTTTTTGTAAAAATAACGTTCCGGGGGCAACACTTTTATCAAAGCGTAACATTAAATAATCAAGAGCTTTATTGTCTAATGGCTTTAAATCATAACGCCAGACAACATTGTCGACTAAAACTCCGGCTTCAACAATTGGCGTTTCTAAACTTAAATTATCACGATAAGTAATTGTCAGCTTTGCTCGGGAAAAAGTTCGCGGAGTAAAAAGCGAAAAATAAACCGGATCACCCACTAAGCGTGGGGTCGTTCCTGGCTCTAGAACCACTCTTTCTTCAGGTGTTAGCCCTAAAATAAAACCTTTACCTGAAAAACGCGGCCGCTCATAGCTGCGCGTATAGCTAATGTGACCAAAAGGAACGACTTTAAGATACAAGAAAAATAAAACAAAAATAAATAAAATAAGCCCCAAAATTAAGCGGAACTTAAATAAAAATGGCCATTTTTTCCAAAACGGTTTAAACTTCTTTAGCATATCTACCTCTATTTTACGTCATTTCCGGTTTTCTGACAACCAAAAAAGCGGCCTATTTAAAGACCGCTTTTTTATCTATTTTTAAACAAATTTTCTAGTATTATCAGCTTGTTCCCTATTTACCATAATCCATGCGTTTTTTCTTGCCTTTATAGCCTGTACCAGCTGGAATTAAACAACCGATAATGACATTTTCCTTAAGACCTTCAAGATAATCAATCTTACCATTAACCGCCGCATCAATTAAAACTCGAGAGGTTTCTTGGAAAGAGGCAGCGGAAAGGAAGCTGTCAGTGGTAAGAGAAGCCTTGGTAATACCAAGGAGTAAGCGATCAGCCTTGGCCTGATTAAACACTCAGCCCACCACCAATCTCACGACCCCCGGAGTAGCGCCTCCATCTCGTCAACCTCGCCTCCGTCGCCCTTCTGAACCATGCGCCCTCGCGCTGCAGGCGTCATGCCAAACTCGCGCAACCACTCCCGAAGCTCCTTGGAGTACGCCCGGTATATTCGCGATTGAGGAACCTCATCAAGGTATTTCGAACCC
>CAYPWC010000004.1:0-11274 GCA_964414335.1 uncultured Gammaproteobacteria bacterium
TTTTCTTTAATAGTTTCAAGAATGTTTCTCGGAACTTCCGCATAGTGAGAAAATTCCATCACATAATTAGCGCGGCCCTGAGACATGGAACGAAGCGAGGTTGCATAGCCAAACATTTCGGCGAGCGGGACTTTGGCGCGAACCGCCTTAATATTCCCTCGGTCAGCCATTTCTTCAACTTGTCCCCGCTTACTACTTAAATCGCCAATAATGTTACCCATATATTCTTCCGGCGTAGTAATTTCCACTTTCATCACCGGTTCAAGAAGAACGGGCGCGGCCTTTTGACAAGCATCTTTAAAGGCGAAAATAGCCGCTAATTTAAAGGCGATTTCTGAAGAGTCAACTTCATGGTAGGAACCATAGAAAACCGCAGCTTTAACATCGACCATCGGATAACCAGCAACCGTTCCGCTTAGAATTGCTTCCTTCACACCCTTTTCAATAGCCGGAATATATTCACGAGGAATGACTCCACCCTTAACTTCATCAGCGAATTCAAAGCCTTTACCTGTTTCAAGCGGTTCAACGCGCAAGGAACAATGACCATACTGACCACGACCACCAGACTGTTTAACGTACTTATGTTCTGCTTCAGCCACTTTGGTAATCGTTTCACGATAGGAAACTTGAGGATTACCGACATTGGCTTCAACCCCGAATTCCCGACGCATCCGATCAACGAGAATATCAAGGTGAAGTTCACCCATTCCAGAGATTAGAACTTGATTAGTTTCCGGATCAGTTTCCACTCTAAAGGTCGGGTCTTCTTCTGCTAAGCGTTGCAGGGCGACGCCCATCTTCTCCTGATCAGCCTTCGTCTTTGGTTCAACTGCAATTTTAATAACCGGTTCCGGGAAAGTAATTGATTCAAGTAAAACCTGATTATTTTCATCGCATAAAGTATTACCAGTGGTTGTATTTTTTAAGCCGATAATGGCCGCGATATCACCCGCATAAACTTCCTTCACTTCTTCGCGGTGATTAGAGTGCATTCTGACCAAGCGGCCGATTCTTTCTTTACTGTCTTTAGAAGAGTTAACGATATATGAGCCAGCGGTTAAAACTCCTTGATAGACACGGACGAAACAGAGTTTACCGACAAACGGATCAGTCGCAATTTTGAAAGCTAAACCGACAAATGGCTTGCTGTCGTCAGCGGTAATCGGATATTTTTTCTCACTATCTCTGACATCAGTGGCTTCAATCTCCGCGACATCAATTGGGGATGGCAAATAATCACTCACCGCATCAAGCACCAGCTGAACACCAATATTCTGAAGCGCTGTCCCGCAAAAAACGGGATAAAGCTCATTGGCAATGACCCCTTTTCTAATCGCCGCTTTAAGCTCAGCTAAACTGATTTCTTGACCGGATAAATATTTTTCCATGGTGGCTTCATCGCACTCCACGGCCTTTTCTACGAGTTCATTATGATATTCATCGACTTTAGCAATCATGTCTTCAGGAATCGGCACTTCTTTAATATCGACTCCATTGAAACCGGAAAAATTATAGGCCTTCTTTTCTAAAACATCGATCACGCCGGAAAGATTGCTTTCCGCTCCAATCGGCAGTTGCAAGGCAACCGCTTTCTGATTAAGGCGAGTTCTAATAGAGTTTAAACTCATATAGAAATCAGCTCCCATCTTATCCATCTTATTAACGAAACAAAGTCGAGGAACTTGATATTTGTCCGCTTGGCGCCAAACGGTTTCTGATTGCGGCTCTACACCGGCTTGACCGTCAAAAACGGCTACTGCTCCGTCTAACACCCGGAGTGAGCGTTCGACTTCAACCGTGAAATCAACGTGTCCTGGAGTATCAATGATATTGATTTTATTATGTTTCCAAAAACAAGTAGTCGCGGCGGAAGTAATAGTAATGCCTCTTTCCTTCTCTTGTTCCATCCAATCCATTTCCGCTGCCCCTTCATGCACTTCACCGATTTTATGCTTTTTACCTGTATAGAACAAAACGCGTTCAGTGAACGTGGTTTTGCCGGCATCGATGTGAGCCATGATGCCAATATTTCTAATGTGTTCTAGAGAATAGTCTCGGGGCATATAAATTGAAAAATTTTAAAGTTAATTATATTAGCGAGAGAAATGAGCAAACGCTTTATTGGCTTCAGCCATCTTGTGAACAGCTTCTCGCTTTTTAACCGCTGTTCCTTCACCGTTTGAAGCATCAAGAATTTCTGTAGCCAATTTTTCAGCGGTCGAACGGCCCTTGCGATCATTAGCGGCGCCAATAATCCAATTACAGCCTAAGAAATAGCGTCTTTCACCGCGAACTTGAAACGGCACTTGATAGTTAGCACCGCCAACGCGCTTGCCCCGAACTTCAACTAACGGAGAAACTTTCTTGATCGCCTTGTTGAAAATATGGCGGGGATCCTGTTTGGTTTTTTCTTTCAAGATTTCAAAAGCGCCGTAGACGATTTTCTCAGCGGCTGTCTTCTTCCCTCTTTCCATGACGTAGTTAATAAATTTAGCGATGTTCTTATCGTTATATTTGGAATCGCCTTCAATTGATCTTTTAGGAGCTGGTTTACCTCTCATATATTTTGTTTAATTATTTTTTCGGTTTCTTAGCGCCATAGCAGCTGCGTCCCTGACGTCTAGCTTCCACGCCGGAAGCATCGAAAACGCCACGCACCACTTTATAGCGAACACCCGGTAAATCTTTGGTCTTACCTCCCTTAACAAGCACGATTGAGTGTTCTTGCAAATTGTGACCCATTCCCGGGATATAGGCGGTAACCTCCATACCGTTAGACAAACGGACACGAGCAATTTTCCGTAAAGCGGAGTTCGGCTTCTTTGGAGTCGTCGTTGTTACCTTTAAACACACCCCTTGTTTAAACGGCGCGCCTTTAGCGGAATCGGTTTTTTTGCGGTGCAAAGAATCAAGGCTGGAGTGTAAAGCGATGGCATTACGTCTTTTGCCGATGGATTTTCGACCGTGGCGAACTAATTGATTAATGGTTGGCATAATTTATTTTAGATTTAAGCTCTATCAAAAAAACGAGCTCTTAATATATATTAAAATATCCTGAGCCTTCAGGATGGTTTGTTACTAATTTTTATGACTTATTTAATTTAACAAAATATAAAACATAAGTCAATACCGGTCATTTCCCTATTTTCCGCCAAATAAACCCCTAAGCTCCCACGATCACTCGATACAGGAATCTAATCACTGGCGCAATCATGTCGCCCGCTAAGATTAGAAATAAAACTACGAGCATAAAACCAAACTTTTCTCCGCGCAAATAACGTTCTCGAGTATGAGCTGGCAAGAAGGCGGCCACGATTTTTGAGCCATCTAGGGGCGGCAGTGGAATCAGATTAAAAACCATTAAAACCAGGTTAATATAGACAATTAAGCTAACTAAAGCCATGAACGTTAAATTTAGCCCCGGAAAGAAACGGAGGAATAAGCCAAAAAACAAAGCAATAATGAAATTACCAACCGGCCCAGCTAAAGCCACTTTCGCCTCGCCATACTTCTTGTCTCTTAAATTATGGGGATTATATGGCACTGGTTTTGCCCAACCGAAAATAAAAGGCATCTGGCTAATAATCAGAATTAGCGGTAGGAAAAATGACCCAAACCACTCAAGGTGTTTTAAGGGGTTAAGCGTTAGACGGCCCGCATTTTTAGCCGTCTCATCGCCTAAATGATTGGCCATATAACCATGCATATATTCATGGACAACGGCCGCTAAAACCAAAACGATTATTTGAAAAACATAAATCATATAAAAGCATTTTAGCATAACTTGATTAATTTTAAAAATACTGTTAGAATAAAACCATTATTTAAGAAAAAATAAGCGAAGAATTACTATGGCAAAAAAATGCGATTTATGTGGCCGCGTCGCGACTAAAGGCGCTTCCCGCTCCCATTCTAAAATCAAAACTCTTAAAAGACAGAATATCAATCTGCAAACCAAAATGATTGACGGCTTAAAAATCAAGCTCTGCACTTCTTGTATTAGAACTATGGCTAAGCCAAAGAGAGTCAAAACCCCTCGAAAGCCCGCCCTTAAAGCCGGTGAAACCAAAGCGCTCAAAACGAAAAAGGCCGGTGCTAAAAGCGCCCCAAAAAAGAAATAAATAGATTTTATTTTCTCCTCTAAAAATTCGTCCCTCAGGGACGAATTTTTGTTTAAAGAAACCGGTTAAACCGGCGGCGCAATTTAATAACTAAAACCATAAGAAGGCCATAATAAAGACAACCCCAGAACCAATTAAACCCGCTGACATTAATCGCCGCTCCTGCGGGCGCTCCCAAAAACTCACTCATAATAAAAATGAATTTAAGAAGCAAATAAGGAAAGAAAAAGAAAACTAGAGATAATGCTGGCAGGAGCCAACTTAGAAAAAGAGCGACCACCAGTCCGGTTAGAACAAAGGGAAAAGTCCAAAGGACTAACACGTTGGCTATTGGGGCGATTAGAGAAAGCTGTCCAAAATTAATTAAAGAAATGGGTAAAATAACCAGTTGAGAAATTATACTTAAAGCCATTATCTCCAAAACTGTTTGCCCGCCTTTTCGCCACGCCCCTTTAATCTTCAGTCTACTGAGAAGCCAATAAATTCCCTGCTGACTAAGTGGATAAATATAAATTATTCCTAGTAGAGCCGCAAATGACAATTGAAAACCCACATCAAAGCGCAGTAGTTGAGGATTAAAAAGAAGCATTACCGAGGCGGTAAAAAGAAGACTCCGCCCTAAAGATGCCGCTCGCCCCGAAGAAACGGCTAAAAGCGCCAATCCCCCCATAATCGCCGATCTTACTGCAGAAGCGGCTAAACCGGTAATAAGCGGATACAGAAATAAAAAAGCCAAAACAAAAAGAAAAGTTTTCTGGCGAGAGACCCGAATCGCTAATAAAAAATTAGTGATTAAAGCGGCCATAATGGTAATATGAGAGCCGGAAATGGCAATTAAATGACTTAGTCCTACCCGAGAAAAAAGAGCCAAATCTTGAGCGCTAATCGTTCGCCGGTAACCAAGCAAAAGGGCTGAGCCTAGACCCGCCTCCGGCTCTGGCAAATTACAATTAATGATTTCTAAAAGACGAGCTTTAAACTTTAAAAGAAGGCGAAAAATCTTTTGCTGGCCATTTAAAACCCCTGTCACCATTTCTAACTTCGGATAGTAACTGAGTGAATAAATATCGTAACGGGCTAAATAATTATCATAATCAAATCCATTAATGACTGTCGGCGCGACTAACTTGCCCCTAACTCGCAAATAGTCACCAAAGTGATAGCGCGGATACAGGTTGGTTGTAATTAAAACTCGCCCCTTAATTTCTCCTAAGGGGCAAAGGGTCAGTCTCTGATTATAAGAACTAATATCTTCTTCGGCACAAACAATCCCCGTTAAAATAACTTCATGACCATTAAAAAAAGAAATGGCCTGAGAATTTTTTGCCGGCCTAAAAGCATCGCTTCTAAAACCCCAAATAAAAACGCCCAGGATAATCAGCCAATTTAAATACCAAAATATTTTTGCCGGACTTAATTTAAATTTCTTCTTCATAAAAGCGCCTCTTCTAGGCGCTATTTTATAACATTCAATATGAAGAAAAGATAAAGTGGTAAAACTATTTTTGACTCCTTAAATAAGCCTCAATTAGCCCCGTAAGGTCACCGTCTAAAACGGCCTCAACATTACTTACCTCCAGGCCACTCCGGTGATCTTTAATTAATTTTTTGCCATAAAGAAAATAGGAACGAATTTGCCGACCCCACTCAGCCTTGGTGACTTTCCCCTTAAGCTGTCTTTCTGTTTCTAGTTTTTCTTCCTGAGAACGCTGATATAGCTTGGTGCGCAAAATCTTTAAGGCATTCTCCTTGTTCTGATGCTGTGACCGCTCGCTTTGGCAAGAAATAGTAATCCCTGTGGGAAGATGAACCAGCCGAACAGCTGAATCCGTCGTGTTAACGCTTTGACCGCCCGGACCCGAGGACCGGAAGACATCAAAACGCAATTCCTCATCTTTAATGACAATCTCTTGCGCTGCCTTTAGCTCCGGAATAACCTCCACTAAAGCAAACGAGGTTTGTCTTAGACCGTCCGCATTAAAAGGAGAATTGCGCAGTAACCGATGAACCCCATTTTCACTTTTAAGATACCCATAGGCAAAGGAGCCGATAACCCTCAGGGTAACGCTTTTTAAACCAGCTTCATTGCCAACTAGACGATCAAGCGTCTCTAAGCGCCAACCGCGACGCTCAGCAAAACGCAGATACATTCTCTCAAGCATCTGCGTCCAATCTTGAGCATCAACGCCGCCAACACCAGCATGAAGAGAAATAAAGGCATTAGCACTATCATGGTCACCACCCAAAAAAGATTGAAATTCAAGCTCGGAAAATTTATCAAAAAGTTCCTGGTACTTAGCGCTAAGCTCAAGAACAAAAGAATCATCAGCCACTTCTTCTCTGGCCAAGGAAACGATATTTGTCAGCTCCTCAAGGGCCAACTCTAACTCTAACCATTTAGACACTGTTTGCTCAAGCTCTTCCGCTCGCCGGGAAACTTTAATCGCCTCTCCTTGATTTTGCCAAAAGTCAGAGGCGGCCATTTGAAGCCGAAGAGACTCCGCTTCCGCTATCTTTTCTGTAATCTTAAGCAACGCCTTAGTCTCACTAAAGCGCTCACGAAAAGCGATAATTTTTTCGAGCAGGTTTTCCATATGGCTAGATTATATCAGAAAAGATGAAAATAGAAAAACAAAAACTCGCTGTAATCAGCGAGTTTTTTAAGAAGTAATCTAATCGCAAATCTAAGATTAACGTTTGCTCCATTGCGGGGATTTTCTGGCCTTACGTAGACCCGGTTTCTTTCTTTCCACTTGACGCGGATCGCGAGTCAAGAAGTTATTGACCTTGAGCGCTTCTTTAGTTTCAGGGTGAAGAGCAAAAATAGCGCGGGCAATGCCTAAGCGAACCGCATCGACTTGGCCCATTTTACCACCACCAGAAACAATGATGGAAAAATTATAATCACGCAAATGACCAGTGGCCTTTAAAGGCTGGATAACCAAATTAAAGCCATCACCGGGAAAATATTCACTTGCTCTTTTGCCATTAACCATGATAATTCCCTTGCCGCCTTCAAACAGACGAACCTGGGCAACGGCTTGCTTACGGCGACCAACGGCGCGACTATATTTTCCGGAAAAATCGGCGGTTTCATTTTTCGCCCAATCTTTTTCTTCTTCAAAAGTTTCTTCTTCGCTGACTTCAATCAGTTCCTTTTCTTTAACTTCTTGTTTCTTTTTTTCGGCCATATTATTTAATGATTAATCTTTTTAACATCGCGGTGCGAAGTTTGGTGTTCGGAAGCATTTCCGAAACTGCTCGATATAAAACATCACCCGGATTAGTGGCAAAGACAACTGACATTTTCTTGCTCTTAAGGCCGCCTAAATAGCCCGAAAAGTGATGATACTGTTTTTGATCAAGCTTTTTGCCGGTGAATTTCATTTTAGAAACATTCTTAACTTCCACAATATCGCCTAAATCAAGATGAGGTTGATACTCTGGCTTGTTCTTGCCGCGTAAAATCGTGGCAATTTTAGTCGCTAAACGACCAACCGTTGAATCAGTCGCGTCTAATTGATGTAATTTTCTCTCAATATTTTTCATATAATTATACTAATTCGATTTGCACCATTTCCGCGCCATCACCAGGACGAACCCCTAATTTGGTGGTTCTGGTATAGCCTCCCGGACGATTCTGGTAACGAACCCCCAAGACTTCAAGGGCTTTTTTGACCGCATTCTTCTGAAGAAGAACTTTAATCAGTCCGCGACGAGCGTTTAAATCACCCGCTTTAGAAGCGGTAATCATTCTCTCAACTAACGGACGGACGGCTTGAGCTTTGGCCTTAGTGGTTTTAACTTTTTCGTATAGCAAAATACTGGAAGCTAAATTACGAAGCATTAACTCTCTTGGTCCTTTCTTCCGATCTAAAATTTTGTTTTTATTTCTGTGACGCATAACGACTAAATTTACTAATTATTTTTTAGCTTTCTTTTTTGTTTCTTTAGCCTCTTTCTTTTCTTTCTTCTCAGCCGGTTGCTCTCCAGTCTCCTCAACTTCTTCCGTCTTTAGAGATATTTCCACCTCCGGGGTGCCAGCCACTTCAACGGCTTCGGCCATTGCTCCCGGAAGAAGAGCGCTATATTGATTAACTAAAACTTTAACTGATTCATTAAAGGCTTCTTCAGGAGTAATCGTCCCGTCAGTTTTAATATCAAGATTGAGTTTATCCCAGTTAGTCATTTTACCAACGCGAGTATTTTCCACGCTGATACTAACTAAAGTCACTGGAGAAAACAAGGAATCAATTTCAATATAACCAATTTCGCGATTCTCTTTTTTAGTCCCTTCTGGCATCTTATAGCCCCGACCTTCTTTAACCACAATTTCCATCTCCAAGCTACCATTTTCATCTGTTACATGGGCTAAAACTAAATCCGGATTCTTGACTTCCACCTGACTGTTTTTAGCGATATCACCAGCCGTAACTGTCTTCTTGCCTTTAACTTTTAACTCCAAACGAACTTCTTCTTCGGTATAGACCTTAAGTCTGATTTGCTTAAGGTTCAAGATAATTTCTAAGACATCTTCTTTCACATGAGGAAGGGCCATAAATTCATGGCTCGCTCCTTTGATTTTTGCGCCGATAACCGCGGCTCCCGGCAGGGATGATAATAAAACGCGGCGCAAGGAATTGCCCAAAGTCATGCCGTAACCCGGGAATAAAGGCTCAACCGTAATGAGACCCTCATTCGGATTGCTACCTGTTTTAAATTCAATTTTTTTAGGTAAAGCAATGTTTTGCATAGATAAGGCGGCCGGCGGCCGATTAAAATCTGACGACCGGCAATTAATTTATTTTGAGTAATACTCAATAATCATTTGAACGTTAATGTTTTGAGGCAAATCTGTCTCCTTCGGCTCATGAAGCACTTTCGCGCTTAAATCGGTGGCATCGAAGTTAAGCCAACTTGGTCTTTCGGCTTTCTTTAACTTCTCGGAAAGATTTCTGAAGAAGCGATTATTCTCGCTGGTCTTTTTAATCTTAATGACATTTCCCGTCTTAACAGAGAATGATGGGATATCAGTCTTGCGACCAGAAACAACAATGTGACCATGGCTCACTAACTGACGAGCCTGGCTGCGAGATGAAGCCCAACCAAGGCGATAAATAACGTTATCCAGACGCATTTCTAGCATTCTCAAGAAGTTAACACCCGCATCACCCTGTTTATTGGAAGCTTTTTCAAAAGTCAACCGGAATTGCTTCTCAAGCAAGCCATAGAATTTCTTCGCTTTTTGCTTCTCTTGAAGTTGTAATCCGTAATCACTTAAACGCTTACGACCCTTCGGACCATGAAAGCCCGGGGCGTAGTTACGCTTGACCATCGCGCATTTCGGAGTAAAACAACGATCCCCTTTCAGGAATAATTTTTCTCCGGCCCGACGGCACTGTTTGCATTTGCTATCAATATTTCTTCCCATATTTTTATATATTAAACCCGACGTGGTTTCTTAGGACGGCAGCCATTATGCGGCACGGGAGTGACATCTTTAATTGCGGTCACATCCAAACCGTTAGCATTCAAAGCTCTAATCGCCGCTTCCCGACCGGTACCGACACCGGACACAAACACGCTCACTTCTTGTAAGCCGTATTCTTCTTTAGCTTTTTGCGCGGCAATTTTGGTAATAATTTGAGCGGCATAAGGAGTTGCTTTTTTCGCTCCCTTAAAGCCCGCTAAACCCGCACTCGCCCAAGAAATAACATCACCACTGGTATCCGTTAAGGTAATCATGGTGTTGTTATAAGTAGCTTGGATATAGGCACGACCAACTTTGACAATTTTAGCAGTCTTTTTCTTCTTTTTCTTAATCAACTTCTTTTTCGCCCGAGCTTGCTTATTTTTTTCTAATTTTTGTTTGATTTCTTCCGGCAATTCCTCATCGCTAGAATCAAAAGAAAAACCTTCGCTTTCCTTCTCTTCTTTTTCTTCTTTAAGCTCAGGAACTTTTTTCACTTCCTGGGTCTCTTCTTTGATTGCCTCTTTTTTTACTTCTTCAGACATATTTTAATCTTTATAAATGATTAGGTCTTTTGGAGTCCGGCTTTTGATTTGCCGCTACCCATGGTGACGCGCTTATTACCTCTCACCGTCCGGCTATTGGTCTTAGTTCTCTGTCCTCTTACCGGTAAATGCTTGGCATGACGCAAGCCCCGATAGCAGGAAATTTCGCGAAGACGCTTGATATTGCTCTGCACTTCACGGCGCAAATCACCTTCAACGGTATACTTCTTTTCAATAATCTCACGTAAACGATTGACCTCGTCTTCTTTTAAGTCTTTAACTCTCGTGTCTTTGTCGACTTTAGCCTCAGCTAAAACCTTATTCGATCTAGTGCGACCGATGCCATGGACATAGGTTAAAGCGATTTCTACTCTTTTGTCATTGGGAATATTTACTCCCGCAATTCTTACTGCCATAAATATAATAAATTACCCCTGTCTTTGTTTATGTTTAGGGTTTTTGCAAATTACATGAACACGACCTTTACGTCGTACCACTTTACAATCCTTGCAAATTTTTTTAGCACTGGCTCTTACCTTCATATTTAAAAATCTAAATTTAATTAACTTAAGACGAAACAATTAGAGACGATAGGTGATCCGACCCTTGGTTAGATCATAGGGACTGATCTGCATTTTTACTTTGTCTCCCGGAAGCAATCTAATTTTATTCATCCGCATTTTACCAGACAAATGAGCGCGGATTTCATGTCCATTCTCCAGTTTAATTCTAAAACTGGCCGCCGGCATCAGTTCAAGGACCTCTCCTTGCATCTCAATAAAGTCCTTAGCGTTAAGGGTGGCGGAACTATCATTTGTCATTTCTTGGTCTTTTGACATTAACACAAAAAAATTTGATAAAGACTATTTTGTCAGCTTTATCAAAATCTATTATAAAAAATTAATTTTTTCTAATAATATTCTTAATAAAATTATTATAGAGATAAGCAATCAAGTTGTCAAGAGTCGGAAGGTTAACTTAAAACCGCCTTAATTCTTCTAACGCCAGCCGATGAGGCTTCTTCTTTTTGAATCTTAAAATTACCTAATATTCCAGTATTTTCAATATGAGGACCACCACAAATCTCTTGAGAAAAGGCGTTTTCATAGTCAATTTTACCGGAAGAATCGACTAA
>CAYPWC010000004.1:11284-14644 GCA_964414335.1 uncultured Gammaproteobacteria bacterium
GTATAGACTTTTACCCGTTCACCATATTTAGAGTCAAAAACACCCATTGCTCCCCGTTCTTTGGCTTCAGGTAGAGTGAGCTCCTCACAAAACACTTGATAGTTAGCCTTAATCGCCCCATTCACTAATTCTTCAACTCGAGAGATTTCCTCAGCCGTCATCTTCTCGGGATGAGAAAAATCAAGCCGGAGTCTTTCGGCGGTAATATTGCTTCCTTTCTGGATGACATGATCACCTAAAACTTTACGAAGCGACGCTAATAGCAAGTGGGCAGTAGTATGAAGTTTGGTCGTCGCTTCTCCGCCGTCAGCTAGTCCGCCTTTAAACTTCCCCACCGAAGCCGTTCGGGACAAGTCTTGATGTTTCTTCAGTTCTTCTTCAAATCCCGCCTCATCAACAGTCGCCCCGGTTTCCCGCGCTAACTCCACCGTCATTTCCAAAGGAAAGCCATAGCTTTGATAGAGATTGAAGGCGGCCACGCCAGAGATATCTTTGCCTGATAATTTTTTAAATTCCGCCAATCCCTTTTCCAGAGTGCGACTAAACTTTTCTTCTTCTTTATTTAAACTACTGATGATAAACTCGCGATTTCTCACTAATTCCGGATAGACCGCTTGGTAGTCGTTAATAACTAAGTTGGCAATATCCTGCAACCAAAGATTCTTAGTGATATTAAGTTGCCGACCATAGCGAAGCGCTCGTCTAATAAGACGACGAACCACATAACCCTGATCGGTATTAGAAGGAGAAACACCCCGATCATCACCGATGATAAAAGTCGCAGCCTTAACATGGTCGGAAACAATCCGCATCGCCCGCGTTACCTCCTGGCCATCGTGATAACCTTGTCCGCTCAAATCTTCAATCTGAGAAATTAAATTAATAAATAAATCCGTTTCATAGTTATCGCTAAGGCCATTAATTACCGCCGTCACTCTTTCTAAGCCTAAGCCAGTATCGACATTAGTCTGTGACAACGGCTCATACTTCCCGGCAGCATTTTTATTGTATTGCATGAAAACATTGTTCCAAATTTCCACCCACAAACTATTATCATCATTAAAGCTTCCCGGCACCGGCTCAGTCGGAGATGACCAATAGAAAATTTCTGAATCCGGACCGCAAGGCCCGGTTGTTCCGGCCGGTCCCCACCAATTATTTTTCTTCGGTAGTCGCGCAATCCGCTCCAGCGGCAAATTATTCGCCCTAAAAATATCACTCCATTTATTATAAGCTTCTTCATCAAAGGGGGCGTCGCTATCACCTTCAAAAACTGAGACCGCCAAACGTCCTTTATCCAAATTTAAACCCTCAACGCTAGTCAAAAACTCCCAACTATAGTCAATGGATTCGACTTTAAAATAATCTCCCAAAGACCAATTACCCATCATTTCAAAAAAAGTATGATGCGTCCTGTCGCCCACATCCTCAATGTCACCGGTACGCACGCATTTTTGAGCGCTAGCTAATCGTCTTCCCGCCGGATGTTTAGCGCCCAGAAGATATGGTACTAGCGGATGCATACCAGCCGTGGTAAACAAAACCGTCGGATCATTTTCGGGAATCAAAGATGCACTCGGAATCAAGGCGTGACCCCGGGCCCGGAAAAATTCTAAATATTTCTGACGAAGTTCAAATGAAGTCATATAATTAACTTGTTTAATCATGATTTATTTAGCCCTCCTATATTACCCCAACCTCTTCTTCAATTTCAAGACCAAACTTTAGTTTCACTGCTCGTTTTACTTTGGCCGCTAAACGTAAAACATCTCTTGCTTGCGCAGAGCCATGGCTAACTAAAATTAGAGCTTGACCGGCATACATACTAACTGGTCCTTCTTGACGCCCTTTGAAGCCCGCCTGCTCAATTAACCAACCGGTGGCGATTTTCATTTTGTTACGGCCAGCTGGAAAGGCAGGAATGAGCGGATAGGTTTTTTTTAAGGCCTGAAACTTTTTAGCGCTCACGGTCACATTTTTGAAATATGAACCGGCATTAGGTAAGGTGCCCGGATTCGGAAGTTTACTATTTCTAATAGCTGTAATCGCGGCCACCACTTCACGCGCCGTTGGTTTAGTAATGCCTTTTTTAGAAAGCTCCTCTCTAATCGCTCCGTAATCAAGTTTAAACTTGGGCGTACGAGAAAGACGTAACCTGACGCTTAAAATAAAATAGCGATTCAAGTAACGATTTTTGAAAATACTATCCCGATAACCAAATCGACAATCAGCTAATTTAAATGTTTTCTTTTTTCCGGTTTTAAGATCAAGCGCCACCAAATCTTCAAAGACATCCTTAAGTTCCACGCCATAGGCACCAATGTTTTGAATTGGGGCCGCGCCCACGGTACCGTAAATTAAAAACAAATTTTCAAGTCCCGACAAGCCCTCTTTAATTGTATAGTCAACGAACTTCGTCCAGGCTTCACCAGAAAAAGCTTCGACTAATTTCTCGGTTCGAGAAAAATTAATGACGGTCATCCCCTTAATTTCATTCTTAATCACCAGACCCCGAATTTTCTTGGTAATTAAAATATTAGAACCACCGCCAAGGACAAAGATGTCACGTTTATTTTTCTTGGCCCACAAAATAGCGTCTCTCACATCCGCTTCGTTTTTTACCACAGCAAAAAATTCGGCCTGAGCACCAATTCGAAAAGTCGTATAGGGGGCAAGGGTAACGTTTTTTTCAATCTTTAACATGATTTTATTATAATGAAAAACAAGAAAAAACAAAATTAATCAACTTCACCTAGCTCCTGAAGCTTAATCAATTTCGCATAGAGACCACCTTTAGCTTGCGCTAGTTCCAAATGATTTCCCTCCTCAGCGATTTGACCATTTTCTAGAACAATAATCTTGTCCGCCTTCTTAATCGTACTTAAACGATGAGCGATGATAATCATCGTCCGGTTCTGACTAATTTTTTCCATAGCATCAGAAATTAACGCCTCACTTTGACTATCTAAGTTGGAAGTCGCTTCATCAAAGATAAGAATCCGCGGATTAGCCAGAATCGCCCGAGCAATCCCGAGACGCTGTCTTTGACCGCCAGAAAGCTTAATCCCTCGCTCTCCGACCATCGTGTCATAGCCTTTCTCGAGCTTACTAATAAACTCATCGGCATTAGCAATTTTAGCCGCCGCTTCAATTTCTTCCTGACTAGCGCCTGGTTTAGCATAGGCAATATTTTCTCGTACGCTTAAATCAAAAATTTCCACTTCCTGAGGAACAATTGCTAAAAACTTCCTAAAAGAGCCCACTTCATAATCGCGCAAATCGCGACCATCTAAAAATACTTGGCCGGCTTGCGGATCATAGTGACGATAGATTAAACGGGCAATTGTGGTCTTCCCTCCA
>CAYPWC010000005.1:0-14259 GCA_964414335.1 uncultured Gammaproteobacteria bacterium
TTTAAAGCCGAATCAACCTCAATTTGAACCAAGGCCTGCTGCTCTTCCCCTAAGCCATGGAGATAGGCCTCAATAATTAGCGCGACTTTCATCTTTTTCTCCTGCGCACTCAAAATAAATTTAGGAGCCGCTTCAATTTGTCTGATCTTATCCTGATCTTCCCCGCTTAAACGCGGAAAGACTAATTCTCTTTTCACGGTCTGTTCAAACTCGTATTCACTTAAATACTGCGTAGCGGTAATATAAATATTTTTTTCTGAGACATAGAGTGTTTGCGCGGCACTCATAAGATAGGACTGGCCACTAAGCGCTTCTTCATGATTTCTAACATTAATCGCGGTGATATTGGTAAAGCTAAGCCAATCATAAGGGACATCAAAATAATAGACATCAGGAGCAAAACATTTCTCACTAAAAGTACAATCAGTTGCGAGCACATTTTCGCCATCGAAAACTCGCGGAAGCAAAGAGTCGTCATCGCCGCTACTAGCCGCACTGGTGGTAAGTAAATAAACATAATCACCAAGTAGGCGCGCTTCATTATAACTGCCTTCAAATTTCAAATCACGCACTAACCGCGGCTCTGCCGGATTAGCCAAATCAAAAACTTTAAAAAACACAAACGGATCTTGAGGAAGAAAACTATCAAAAGCAGCTAGTGTATATATTTGTTCATCAGATCCAAAAACAACCAAGCTACCCCCGCTAATAAAAATATCCTGCGGACGGGATTTAAAACTAATTGTACTGATAACCGCGGCTTCGCCTGCCGGATTAACTTTAATGATCTTTAAATCCTGACGAACTAAAGCATAAATATAATTACCATCAGTTTTTATAATATCCGCCTCATCAACACCAGCAACCTGATTATTTGTCCCTGAAAAATCGGCTCCCCCTTCTTTGCTTTCTGAAGACACTCCCTCAGAAGACCGGGCCGCTTTAGAAGAATCAAAACCAAGCGTCGCCCGGGTGGTCGCTAAAGTATAGTTTTGTTTTCCTTGATGATCTTCCAAAAATTTCTTCAACTCTTCTTGACTACTGAATTTCTTCACTACCCCTTCATAGGAAGTTGTGTCTTCAACCGGAGTTTCGTTCAGGGCTAAATTCTGATTATCTAAAACCGCCTTCTTCTTCCACGGCAAAGAACAAGCGCTTAAAAAAACCGCCACAAATATCAGGGCTAGCGAGATTTTAAAGATTCTTTTTGACATATATAAAAAATAATAGCGCGCAAAAGGCGTAGATAAATTATATCATTTTAGAGTTGAGAAAACAAACGAGAAAATGACTCTAAAGATTAACGCTTTGAAAATTCACAACCGCAAAATTTCTGGCGATACAGGCCCAACTTTTTAGCAAATTCTTGTGACCTAAGGTAACCGTCATTAGCCTGAAAATCATAATCTAAAAACTTAATTCCCTTAACTCGCGCTAACTCTTGGCTAATCGCCTTAATCGCTCCAGTATCTTTATAGGGACTAACTAGTAGACTAGTGGAAAAATAATCAAACCCCTTGCTAAGCGCTAAACTCACCGTGCGCTCCAGTCTGTCACGATAACAAATTAGACACCGCCCGCCCCGCTCCGAATCAGTTTCTCGCCCTTTCACTTTCTCTTGCCACGGCGCATGATCATACGGCTCAATAATTAACGGAATAGCAAACTTAGTCGCGACTTCCTTGACCGCCGCTAACCGCCGCTCATATTCTTCAAGTGTATTTAAATTAGGGTTATAGAAATACCAAGTTAATTCAAAATCTTTTTGTAAATGATTCACGCTCGCATCCGCACTACAAGGAGCGCAGCAGACATGAAGTAAAAGCTTGGACCGCGAAGAAGTTGCCAATTTCTTTTCCTGACGATCAAAAAGCCAAAACATAATTACCAAAACAAACATCAAGACCACTAAGACAATTAGGGCCAAGAACTTGCCTCGACTTTGCAAAAACAAACCACTAAGACCGAAGAGCAAAGACGTAGCATAGAAAACTAAAACCGTCTTTTTCTGAGAAAGGCCTAAGGCTAATAGTCGATGGTGTAAATGTTTTTTATCCGCTGAGCGAAAAGGGTTACGCCCGGTTAAAAGGCGACGAACAATTGTCCAAGCCACATCTAGAATCGGTAGTCCCATTACTAAAAGTGCAATGGCAATTTTTCCTCCGGAAATAATTGCGAGCACTCCCAAAATATATCCCAATAGCAAGGAGCCTCCTTCGCCTAAAAATATTTTTGCCGGGTGCCAATTAAAAACTAAAAAGCCAACGGTAGCACCAACGAGAAGAATTGCCGCTAAAGCAATATCGGGCTGATAATATTTAGTTGTCAGGGTAAACAAAAAAATCACCAAACCACCAATAGCACTAACTCCTCCCACTAAACCATCAACCCCATCTAACAACTTAGTGGTATACATCATCCCTAAAAGCCAAAGAGCGATTAAAATCGGGCTAATCCAAAAAAATGTTTCTAAGTTTATCTGACCACCGAAAGGGTTGGTAATTTTATCAATCTCGATTCCCCCTAAAATAACAACAACAATCGCTAAAAGCGGAAAAATTATTTGTCGACTAGGTTTCAAGTTGTATTTATCATCTAAAGCTCCGCCAACAGTAATAATAAGGGCGCCCCCCAAAAAAGCTAATAAATGATTAAGGCTTAAATCGCCAGCCAAAAACTGCGGAGCAAAAATAAAAAGAAGAATAAAATAACTTAAAAAAATTCCCAGGCCGCCTAGCAATGGAATTGACCGGGAATGAATCTTCCTTTGACCATCAGGGTGATCAAGGACTTTGAAATACCAAGCCGCTCCCTTAACCAACCAGGTTAAAAGCGCGGAAAGCAAAAAACTTAAAATGAAAACAAGAAAATAGAACATAATTAAAGGGCGGGCGCTTTTTCAATCGTCACCTTGGCCTGAGAATTAATAACTACTGCATCACGTCTTTTTAGTTCACCACTTAAAATCTTATTAGCAATTATATCTTCAACTCTATCCTGAAGTAGACGTCGTAAAGGTCGAGCGCCAAATTTCGGATCATAACCGTCCTTAGCTAAGATCGCCACGCCATCTTTATCCGCCTTCAAGCTGATTCCTTTTTCGGCTAAATTTTTCTTAATCTTTTTAAGCATTAACGTAGTGATCGCTAAAACATTTTCTTCCGTAAGGGGCTTAAAGACAATAATCCCGTCAAAACGATTAATAAGCTCAGGGCGCAGATATTTATTCAACTGATTATCAATCAACTCTTGCTTAATAATATTCATCTTGGCCTGAGCGCGAATTTGTTCTTGAATATAGACCGCCCCGATATTAGAGGTGGCGATAATAATCGATTCGGTAAAACTAATTGTTCTTCCCTGACCATCAGTCAGACGACCATCATCAAAGAGTTGGAGAAATAAATTTAAAATATCAGGATGAGCTTTTTCAATTTCATCAAGTAAAATTAAAGAAAATGGTTTCTTGCGCACCGCTTCAGTTAAATAGCCTAAAGTTCCGTCAACGTCACCAATCATTTTACGAACACTATCTGGATGCTGATATTCACTCATATCAATCCGCACTAAATAATCCTCATCACCGAAATAAACCTGACTAACAGCTTTGGCTAACTCCGTTTTACCAACACCCGTCGGCCCCAAAAATAAGAAACTAGCAATCGGGCGCCTGCCCTCTTTTAGCTGCACTCGGGCGCGCCGCAAACTAGCCGCCACTGCTTTCACTGCCTCTTCTTGACCGATTAAGCGTTCATGAATTTCCGTTTCTAAATTTAACAGTTTCTGACTCTCATCAATTGTCACTTTACTAGCCGGAATTCCCGTCAACTCACCAATTGCTAGCGCCACCTCTTCTTGCGAACAAAAACCCTTAGTCGGATCATTTTGAAAATTCTTCGCGGCAATTAAGGCCGCTTTTTCCAAAAGGTTAATCGCCTTAAGCGGCAAGAATTTATCGTGTAAATAGCGCTTCGACATTTTAACCGCTTGTTCTAGTGCACTATAGACAACATAGATGTCATATTTTGATTCCAAAAATCCCACTTTACTTTCCAGAATCTGAATTGTCTCATTAAATTCCGGCTCACTAATACCAATAGTTGTGAACGAAGTGCCCAGTGCGCGGCTTTCAATATACCGAGTGTAATTTTCAGTTGTCGCTGTTGCTAGACAAATTATCTGCCCGCGACTAATTGCTTCGGCTAAAACCTCAGAGAGGTCTAAGCTTTCTTGACTGCCAGCACTAATCCCAATTAAATTTTCAATATTATCAATATAGAGAACAACATTACCCGCGCGATTCACCTCACTGATCGCCATAAGGAGACGCTCCTCGGCAACTGACGCTTCAGCCCCGCTAACCAAACGAGAAACATCTAACTCCACTAATCGCTTATCGCGCAAAAAACTAGGCACTTTCTCTTCAACCATTAAATTCGCTAAACCCCTAATAATCGTACTTTTACCCACACCATTCGGCCCAACTAACATAATCCCATTGTGACCACCTAAAAGTGCTTCAAAGATGTCAGCCAACTCTTTCTGCCGACCAACACAAATATCCGCTCCTTGATATTTTGATTGAACGGTTAAATCATGAGAAAAATGATCAAGCGTGGGAGTGGCAATTGCCGTGTATGCTCGATTCATACCTGTTCCCGGTTTAAGGAGTGCTAGCCGACGATAGTCCTGAAGGTTGGCTAGTAAACGCCGATTAACCCGAAACCACTCTACAGTATTAACAATTTTATCACTATCAATCTCTAGTTCATATAAAACTTCGGCTAAACGTTCGTCCCGCTGATAACAGAATGAAATTAAATTCAAAACATCAACACTGCGCTGTCCCTGATTATAGGCGTCAATAAAGGCTAAAATTAAAACCTCTTCAAGCGAGGCAGCTAGCTGACTGCGACCAAAAAACTCTTTTGTCTCCTTGCCTACCAAGCGGCGATCAACTAGCTCCACTAACTTTTTTGCATCGACATTAAGACGAATAAACAAGTTTTGAACCTCCTTTACTTTCAAAAGCACTCTAAAAAGATGAATAATCGTTACTTCTGACTGGCGCAATTTAGAGGCGAGCAGATAAGCGTCCTCAATCACTACTCGACTTTCATCGCTATAGGCCCGGGCAACATTATATTTTTTACTACCAGTCGCTTTTTTCTCTTTAGTGCTTTCAAAAAGACGACTATCTATTTTTTTCAATCTCGCCTTAGCCTCGCTTTTCTTATAATACAAAAATAAATCGAAAATAAGGGTCAGTAAAAAGAAGGCAATTAACGGATTGCTCTTATTCCAAAAAAGGAAAATCTTTAACGGACTGGCTAATAGTTCGACGCGATTATAAATCACCCAGACGACAAAGGCCAACCAACCGGCAAAAATAATTATCCAAGTCAAAAACAAAAGAAGTTTTTCAATTCTTTGTTGACTCCGTTCTAAAGCAATCACTGAACGTCTCAAAGTTTTTTGCCAATAAAGGAAGCGACCGCAAAACCAGGTCCCGGGACGCGAACTACTAGAATCGGGACTAAAAATAATTTGCTCGGAATTATCTTTTTTCATCTCCATATTTAATTGAGTTATTTCAAAACTTGAAAAACTAATGCCAAAACAATTACCGGCGGTAGAATAAGCCACAGAATTATCAAAAGAATACCAATCGCCGCTAAAACTAAAAGGGCTAAACCCCGAATTATTATCTGAACTAAGCGCACAATAAAACTAATCATCCGACCGGCAAAATCTGACTGACCATACATCGGCACTAAAATGTTTTTTGCCCAAATGAAAAAACCAAGCGCCCGCTCTTGACCGCGCCAAAAAAGACAAATATTTCTTACCGTCCGCACTAAACCGACGCTATACCACCAGAGGGGAAAATAGAGAATCTCAAGTAACAAAGAAATGATGATTTTTCCACCATAAGTAAAAAAATTGTGTTGAGGCATATAGTATTTTTTCTTTATCCTTACTCTAATATATTACCACGAAATCACGAATAAACAAATTTATTTAATTTACCGGTCCCCCTGATATTAATAACATTTGACAATGACTTCGGGCTATATTATGATATCTTTAGCACTCTAATAGGGTGACTGCTAAAAACTATCAAAAAATAATCATATGTTTAATAAATTTACCGATAAGTCACAAGAGGCTATCATTAATTCTCAAATCATCGCTTCCGCCTACGGCCAAGCAAATATTGAAGCCCTCCACATTCTTCTCGCCCTTTTGCAACAAAATGAAAGTCTAATCAAACCGATTTTAGAAAAATTAAAAGCCGATCCGGATATTATTGAAGACTATACTATTAAAGAGCTCCAAAAACTTCCCCGGGTAAAGGTTAGCCCTAATAATGGTCCCGTTCAAGCTGTTTCCGGGACAGCCGAAACCGCCCTAGTTCTTGAACGAGCTCAAAAAGAAGCCGACGGTATGAATGATGAATTTATTTCCACCGAACACATTCTCCTGGCTTTAATTGGTGTCGCTTCCCCGGCTCAAGCCGTGCTTCTGAAATTTAAAATCGAATATAACGCTGTTAAAGATATTCTTAAAGATCTCCGAGGCGCCCAAACAATCACCGATCCTTTTCCAGAAAATAAATATAAGGTTTTAGAAAAATACACCACCAACCTTACCGAACTTGCTCGCCAAGAAAAACTTGACCCGGTTATTGGCCGCGACTTAGAAATTAGGCGCATTATGCAAGTTCTTTTACGTCGCACCAAAAATAATCCAGTTTTAATCGGCGAAGCTGGAACCGGGAAAACAGCCATTGTCGAAGGTCTGGCCCAAAGAATTATTGCCGGCGATGTTCCGGAAAACCTTAGAAATAAAGAAGTCGTAACCTTAGATTTAGGAGCCCTTGTCGCTGGCGCTAAATTCCGCGGCGAATTTGAAGATCGCCTTAAAGCCGTTTTAAAAGAAGTTAAATCTCAAAATGGTCGCATTATCCTTTTCATCGATGAGCTTCACACCCTAATCGGTGCCGGTGCCTCCGAAGGGTCAATGGATGCTTCAAACATGCTTAAACCTGCGCTCGCTCGTGGTGAACTGCGCACAATTGGGGCCACCACCACCAAAGAATATCAAAAATATATTGAAAAAGACGCCGCGCTTGAAAGACGCTTTCAACCAATTATGGTTAACGAGCCTAGTGTCGAAGATACTATTTCCATGCTCCGTGGCCTCAAAGAAAAATATGAAGTTCATCATGGCGTCCGCATTACCGATAACGCAGTCATTGCCGCCGCTAAACTTTCTAGCCGCTACATCAGTGACCGTTTCCTGCCGGATAAAGCGGTTGATTTAATTGATGAAGCCACCTCGTCACTCCGAATGGAAATCGATTCCATGCCTGATGAACTTGATCAACTAAAAAGAAAAATAAATCAGCTAGAGCTCAATAAGGCGGGGATTATGACGACTGACAAAAAATCGTCTAAGCTTAAAGCTATTAATCAAGAGCTTGCCCGTGCTAAAGAAAAGGCTACCCAATTAGAACTCCATTGGAATAATGAAAAAAATATTATTTCCCAAATCCGTAACTCTAAAAAAGAAATCGACGAACTTAAAGTTAAAGCTGAAATTACTCAGCGCCAAGGAGCCGATCTAACTGAGGTAGCAAAAATTAAATATGGCCTAATTCCGGAACTGGAAAATAAAATCAAGAAGCTCCAAGATGAATTAATTAAGATTCAAAAGAAGGGGCAAAGAATTCTCAAAGAAGAAGTAGACGAAGAAGATGTTGCTAAAGTAATCGCCCGCTGGACTGGTATTCCAGTTAATCGCATGCTTCAAGATGAAATTAAAAAACTAAGCGAAGCCGAAAACGAACTAACAGCTCAAGTGGTCGGACAAGAAGAAGCCATTAAAGCAATTGCTAATGCCATTCGCCGTAGCCGAGCCGGTATTAATGAAGAGAAGAAGCCGATTGGCTCCTTTCTGTTCGTCGGCCCAACTGGCGTTGGTAAAACTGAATTAGCCAAGGCCTTAGCCGAATTTATGTTTGATGATGAGAAATCACTAATCCGTCTCGACATGAGCGAATTTATGGAAAAACATTCTGTCGCCAAACTAATCGGCTCCCCTCCAGGCTATATCGGCCACGATGACGGCGGTCAACTGACTGATAAAGTTAGACGTCACCCCTATAGCGTTGTTCTCTTTGATGAAATTGAAAAAGCTCACCCCGACATGTTTAATGTGTTGCTGCAAATTCTCGACGATGGTCGCCTCACTGATTCTAAAGGCCGAACGATTAATTTCAAGAACACAATCATTATCATGACCTCCAACTTGGGCAACGAAATCATTAAACAATACTCCATTGGCTTCTCTGACGGTAGTGATAGTAAAGTTGTTGAGAAAACTCGCACCTCTGAAATGAAAGAAAAAATTGATAAAATTCTTAAAGACAATTTCAAATTAGAGTTTCTTAACCGTATCGATGAAATCGTCCTTTTCAGAAGTCTAACGCCAGCGGCTCTAGAAAAAATTGTCGACTTAGAACTTCTCAAAGTTGAAAAGAGACTACACAACAAGAACATCGCTCTCCGCATTAGCCCGAAAGTAAAGAAAATGCTAGCGGAAAAGGGCTACGACATTACGTACGGTGCCCGCCCTCTAAAACGCATCATCCAAACAATGATTCTCGACGAACTAGCTCTTGAAATTATTGCCGGAAAAGTTAAAGAGGGTGATAAGATCAAAATTGATCTTGAAGACAAAGAAAAAGTCGCCATTAAGGTTTCCTAATAACTTAAACCAAATAAAAAAGCCCATCTAATTTGATGGGCTTTTGGTTAGTTAAAACCAAAGCGGAAAAGTTTTGACTAACCCAAAATACTTCTAAAAATAATATAATAAATTAGTCCAGACAACAATAAGTTGCCAAGACTAATTAGATATATTATTCCCCTTGGTCTTATCGCCAAGGCTTTTTCTTGCATTAGCGCCATTACTGGAGCAAGAAACGCTAACGCCAAAACAAATATCTTCACTCCTGTGGTTAATCCCACGGTGATTTCCTGATAGGAAATCCAGAACCCCAGGACCGTTCCAGTGACAGTCATCACTAAGGGTAAAGAAAAAATAATCAGCTTATAGTCCCGGTGATACGTTGATGAGGTGAAGATAAATCCTACCCCAAAAATTAAATAGGCCATAAACCCGGACAAGATTGCTTTAATGATCATGTCCACCGCCCCTGGTTCAATAAGGACGAAGATAAGAGACCAAACCCCAAAAATAATCAAAGCGACTGCGGAAAAAAGGAAAAATACTTCGACTAGACGAGAGACTTCCTTCTTAGTCTCATTTTTTTGGCAATTTTTCATGTGTTTTTTTTGTTTTGGTTAATAAAGAACTGGTGACAATGTTAACATTATTTTTCTATTTTTGTCAAATATAATACATTTTCCGCTAATTTAAAGAGAGTTTGTTTAGAAGCAAAAATTATACTATAATAGATACTATGTTATAATATAATTTATGAATACAAAAAAACTCATCATTTGCCTCCTAATCCTGGTTTTCTCACCAATTAGCGTCCTGGCACAAACAATCGACCCCAACTTTAACCCTAATCGCATCATTGAAGATAGCGATCTTATGAACTATAATGCCATGAATTTAGCAGAAATTCAGCGGTTTTTACAAAACAAAAATAGTTATTTGGCTAATTATACAACCTTAAATGCTCATGGCACTACCAAATCAGCGGCTGAAATCATTTATGATGCCAGTCATAATAACTTTGATTGCGAAGGCGCTAATCTAAGCGATTCGCCAACCGAAGCAGAAAAGCAAGAAAAGTGCCGAAAAATAACAACCGTTAATCCTAAATTTCTCCTCATCCTTCTTCAAAAAGAAGCCAGTTTAATTGAAGACTCTAACCCGCCCCAGGCGCGCCTAGATTGGGCAACCGGCTATGGCTGCCCTGATGGCTGGGTTTGTAATCCCTATTACAAAGGCTTTGGCAAACAAGTAAACAGTGCCGCTCTCCAGTTCCTCGCTTACATGAACGAGCAAAGTCGCTATTCATACAAAGCCGGCGAAACCTATACTTTTACTAACCCCTACGGCACCATCTCCCAGGAAAAAATGACCGTTACTCCAGCCAACAAAGCCACGGCCGCTCTCTACAACTATACCCCCCATGTCTTCAATGGTAATTATAATGTCTATAAACTCTGGAACCGCTACTTCCCTAAAACCGCCAAGCTCTACCCTGACGGCTCAATTCTGCAAGTCAAAGGCGATCCTGGTATCTGGTTAATTGAAAACGGAAAAAAACGTCCATTCCTTAACTACTCCGCCTTCATCTCGCGTTTCAAGCCTGAACAGGTAGTAAAAATCGAAGCAGCCGAGCTTGATAACTATGAACCCGGCGAAGCCATTAAATTTGCCAACTACTCTCTGATTCAAACTCCTGATAAAAAAATATATTTAATCGTTGATAAAGAGAAACGACCGTTCGCCAGTCTCGCTGTTTTCAAAAGCATTGGCTTTAACCCTGAAGAAATTGAACTAGCAAGCGAAGCTGATCTTAACATCTACCCCGTTGGCCGAACAATCACTGCCACCTCAACATATGTCACCGGTGTCTTAATGCAGGAAATAAAGACCGGAGGAATATACTATGTTGTCGACGGCACAAAAGCCCCTCTTACCGACAAGATTCTTCTCACCACTAAATTTAAAGGCAAAAAAATTATTAAAGACACTACTGGCGTCTTAAATAAATATACCAAAGTCGCTCCCGTCCTTTTAGACGACGGCACACTAGTAAAGACCGATAATTTCCCGACTGTCTACTTAATTTCTAACGGTGAAAAGCGACCATTTGCCTCAGAGGCAATCTTCAATAAGTTAGGATACAACAGCGCCCTTATCATCACCGTTTCCTCTAAATTCTTATATAACTACCCCCAGGGAGAACCAATCCAAGAAGAAGTTACTAACTAAAAACAATAAAAATTAAAAACCCCATTAACTTTAGTGGGGTTTTTATTTAACATTATTATACTATATTGTCAACTTCTCTAAAAAAGATAATTATACTATACTAAAAACACCTAAATAAGAATTTTATGGCTCTAATTAAAGCAGTTATTCTCCCCCACTCCCCCTTGCTTATCCCTGAAATTGGTCGAGCAAATTATAGTTTTTTAGATAAAACTACGGCTTCGTATCGACAAGTGGCTGAGCGGTTAAAGGCTTCTGAAATTGATACCCTCATTATTATCAGTCCTCATGGTCCTAGCCAAAGCGACGCCCTAACTTTAAATGTCGCCCCGGAAATGACTATTGACTTGAAAGACTTCGGCTTTATCCCACCAAAAACTATTATAAAAGGAGACTCCTTACTAGCTGATCAAATTAAAAACGCCACCCCTAAAGAAATCTCCCTTCAACTGATTTCTGAGGCCGCCCTAGACTATGGCAGCGCTATCCCTGCCTATCTTCTTAAAACTCTTGGGGTTAATTGCAAAATCATTGTTCTTGTCCCCGGCACAGAACTAGACTTAATAAAGCATTTTGAATTCGGCGCCGCCCTCCAAGAGGTAATCTCAAGCAGTGACAAAAAAATTGCCATTATTTCCTCAAGTGATTTATCTCATCGCCTAAAAAAGAAATCTCCGGCTGGTTATTCTCCCAAAGGAGCAAAATTTGATAACAAGTTAATTGAGTATCTCAGTAATCCGGAAACAGCTAAAAACAATATTTTAGCCATGGATCAAAAGCTGATTACTGATGCTGGCGAATGCGGTCTTAAGCCGATTGTCATTCTTCTAGGAATGATTGCTAACAAAAATGCTAAGTCCCATATTCTTTCCTATCAAACCGATTTTGGGATTGGTTATTTAAGCCTGGAATTCATTTTCTAATATGTCTGAAGATAAATTTCAATCATTCGCCGATATTATCAAAACCAAAACCAAGATAAAGCCCCCAGCTCACCCTTGGCAGGATTTAGCCCTACGCGTCATTAAGGAACTCGGCGCCCCTGATTTCAAGCGCGGATCTATTTTCAAGATTTGCCGCGACGTTGAGGCTCATAGAATTGAAGTTGCCCTTAACGACACCAAGGAGCTTTGTAAGAGCGGCGCCAAATGGAAATATTTTTTTAAGATTATTGATAAAAAATAAGAACACTTATATGCCTAAGCAACTACCAATAATTACTAACCCTAATCCCATTCTTCGCAAAATATCAGAAATGGTTAAATCTGAAGACATTCTTCATCCTGATTTTCAAGCTTTCCTTAAAGACATGGCAGAAACCATGCTCAAAAAAGATGGCGCCGGTCTAGCCGCGCCCCAAGTCGGAAAGAATATTCGAGTGGCGGTAATTAATCATAATGATCACGTCGTCTACTTAATTAATCCGCAAATAACCAAAAAATCCTGGGCGAAAGAAATTGAAGAGGAGGGTTGTCTATCAGTCCTAAATAAAAAGGGCGAGATTATCTACGCCCCGGTTGCCCGCCATAAAAAAGTTAATTGTATCTATCTCAACGAAAAAGGTGAAAAGAAAAAACTAGCGGCTGAAAAACTACTAGCCCGCGTCATTCAACATGAACTTGATCACTTAGACGGAATTCTTTTTATTGACCACTTGGAAAATTCGCACCGCTAACCAAACCAGCCCTAGTCCTAGAAGTGCCCAAGAAATCTCCTGATAGTATAATTGCAAGAGCGCCTGATTGGCTCCGATAAAATACCCCAAGGCTGCCAAGACGCTCACCCATAAAAGTGAGCCGAGCGTAGTATAAAAAAGAAATGGCCCAAAAGGCATCTTACAAAAACCCGCTGGTAAAGAAACTAGCTGCCTGATCACCGGAATTAACCGACCGACAAACGTAGCCGCCACCGCATTTTTCAAAAAATATTTTTCTGCCCGAGCGACTTTTTCCGGATTAATTAATAGAAATCGTGCCCAGCTTTTACCCGCCAAACGATAGACTAACGGGCGACCCAAAAAATAACCAACTGCATAATTAAAAATTGCTCCCCCTAAACTACCAATAACCCCCGCCAAGATAATTAACCATAAATCCATTTTCCCCTGACTAGCCAAATAAGCCGCCGGGGGCACAATAATTTCTGAAGGCATAGGAATAAAAGAACTTTCAATTGCCATTAACACCCCCACGCCAAAATAGCCCAAATCCTGGGTTAAGCTAAGAAAAAAATTGAAAAAATCTGTCAGCATAATTTAAATATATCATATCTATGTCCAGCCAGCCAGAGACTACCAAAAAAAGAATAATTTTCATGGGAACACCGGCTTTTGCCAACCAGACTTTAATGTCTTTAGCGACTGACCCAGATTTTGAAATTGTCGGCGTCTTCACACAAGCGGATAAGCCGGTTGGCCGCGGCCGCATACTAACTCCTCCCCCGATCAAAACCTTAGCTGAAAGCCAGAATTTAAAAATTTTTCAACCGCAAAAAATAAAAACCGAAATAGAAACCATTAAAAATCTTAAACCGGACCTAATTGTTATCGTGGCCTATGGCCAAATCATTCCCCAGGAGATTTTAGATATTCCTCCTTTTGGTTGTCTTAACGTCCACGCTTCTCTGCTCCCTAAATATCGCGGGGCATCTTGCCTAAACGCTCCAATCATCAATGGAGACCAGGAAACTGGGATAACTATTATGAAAATTGATGCCGGCCTTGACACTGGCCCAATTCTCCGGCAAGCTAAAATACAGTTAACCGGCCAAGAGACTTTGGAAAATCTACACGATAAGCTAGCGCTCCTGGGAGCAGAAATTCTTCCCGAAACCATCAAGAGCTTTATTAAGGGCGACATTAAACCACGAGCCCAAGACAATTCTCAGGCGAGTTACGTCGGTACCATCAAAAAAAGTGATGGCAAAATTGACTGGCGACTACCCGCCAATAAAATCGAGAGGTTAATCCGCGCCTATAACCCTTGGCCTGGAACTTATGCGAAAAGCGGAGAAAAAACCATCAAGATTATCGCCGTCAGCAATCAAATAATTAACAGTAACAATCACCTAATCGGTGAATTATTCTTTCTTGATGATAAGCTTGCTGTTCAGTGTGGACAAGATTCTTTGGTTATACTAAAATTACAAGCGGAAGGAAAAAAGATT
This sequence comes from uncultured Gammaproteobacteria bacterium, assembly GCA_964414335.1. Classification (GTDB taxonomy): domain Bacteria; phylum Patescibacteriota; class Patescibacteriia; order Patescibacteriales; family UBA12465; genus UBA12465. The sequence continues at coordinate 14,149 of CAYPWC010000005.1, forward strand.
ATGACTAGCCAGGAATTCTGGCGCGGACATAAGCTTAGTCACCTGACCTAAATGGTCCCTTCGTCTATCGGCTAGGACGCCAGGTTCTCATCCTGGTAAGAGGGGTTCGAT
>CAYPWC010000006.1:0-11815 GCA_964414335.1 uncultured Gammaproteobacteria bacterium
ACAAAGTGGAAGCTATTGTTAAGCTTTTCCAGGTTATTTCCCCAATTCAGGATGCCGGCGGTTTCAGCCAGGAAATTTTCGACCTTAAAAAACACAACCGTAGCGGCAAGCTTAATAGCCAGATCGAAGCCTTAGGGGTTTTACAGGCACATTTTTACAACGCTGGGCGCTCAGAATACGGAATCAACAGAACCGCCAAAGGCGAAGAAGTTACCAATGAAAAGGTTTTTCTGGGTAACGTGTTCGGAATCTGGACAAAGACAGCTGACTATTGGCTAAATGAAAAATTAAAATTGGAAAAAACTTTTCGTCCGGACGTTTCAAAAGATCCGGAAAACCCCGTATCCGAATGGTATCTTATTAATGATTACCAGTGCGGCAGTTTCGTTAAAAGCCATACCGATGGCATTCTTAAACAAATCAAGGTATTGAAAGTAGCCTAACTAATCGTATCGGGATACTATCAAGGAAGTCTAGAAATAGACTTCCTTTTTCTTTTTAAAGAACGTTGATATTGTTAGCTGTTTTTACAATAAGGCACCAAACTATTCGCAATATCGTGCTGGCACGAGGGAGCTTGAAAACAGAGCTTTTTGAAGCTCTGTTTTTTTTGTTTCTACTTTTTTGTAGACGTTCCTACCGCCGGAGGAGAGAAGTTGACGGTTACAGGCGGCAAAGCTTTTTTAATAAGCATTAATTTTGGCTTTTCGTATTTCATAATAGTCCTCCTTTCTTGACTTTTTATGATTGTTTTGTTATATTAAGTTATACTTACTTAATATAAATTATTATACAATAATATAAAAAATATGCAAGAGCTTATAAATTTAAAAGAAGCTTCAAAGATGCTGGGAGTAAAGCCGGAAACTCTAAGAAAATGGGATAATTCTGGTAAATTAAAGGCGGTTAGAATAGGCTCTCGAAAAGACAGAAGATATGAAAAATCTCAGATCCAGGCTATTTTAGGCCAAAGCGATCCTGATAAATACGAAATACAAGAGATGGACGGCAGCTCGCATATATTTTTTGGCTATATAAATGGATTTTTAATTGGCTTAAAAAATAATTTTGGCAAATCTATAACTAAACATATTTTTGTAACCCAAAATGGGCACATGAAAATTGCCTACCCTCATCAAGAGTTGTTAGATTTGGGAGAGTTTTTAACTAATAAATTAATAAAAGACACTAGTTTAATGGATAAGACAATAAACGAATTTAATTATTATTTAAAAGAGACCGAAAGATTAATAGATTTATTACAAAGCAAAAATATTAATAAAAAGGAGTTACTTGAAATTTTTAAATACGCAGAAGAAATTTATGAGAAGGGAATGTCTTGGAGCATGATTATTGAGCCACTGGATATTTATTTAATAAAAAAAATAAAAGAAAATCTAGATATTCCAGTCGATAAATTTTCTGAATTTTTCGGGGCGCTCACCTCTCCGTTAGAGGAAAGCTTTGTCTTAAAAGAAAAAAGAGAGATTTTAGAGATATTAAAAGATATAGAAAAAGATGAAAGTTTAAAAAATATATTTGTCAAAAGCCAGGCAGGGGAAATTGAAGTAAAAATAAAAGATCTAAAAATAATTGAAAAAATTAATAAGCATGTAGAGCAGTATATTTGGATAAATGGTGATTATATAAGAAGCACCCCTCTTGAATTTATTGATGTTATAAAATCCATAAAAGAATACTTAAATAATAATGTAAAAATTGCTCAAGAACTATCAGAGATTGATAATTATGTTAAAGATTTAAAGATAAAAAAAGATGAAATACTAAAGGCGATAAATATTAACGAAGAAATGAAAAATATTTTAGCTTTAACAGAAAAAATTGGCGGTATGCATGATTGGAGAAAAGAAGCCTTTTTAAAATCTCAATTTTTGTTTGAGTTATTATTTAAAAATATTTCTAGAAAAAATAAAATAAATATAGAGGTTTTGAGGTTCTCTTTGCCAGAAGAGATTTTTAATTATTTAAAAAATAATAAAATTGATAAAGAAAAAATTTTGGAAAGAAAGAAGTATTCTTTGGTTTTAAGCGGACTTAATGGTCATAAAATTTATTACAATAAAGAAGCGTTAGAAATTGAAAGTAAAGAGCTTTCTTTCGGTGATAAAGAGGTTTTTAGTTTAATAAAGGGAATTCCGGCTTCACTGGGAAAAATTGTTGGCAGGGCTGTAGTCGCTTATTCCTCTGACGAGGCTATTAAGAAAATACAGAAAGGCGATATATTAATAACCTCTATGACTCGTCCTGATTTTGTTCCGGCTATGAAAATTGCTGGTGCCATAGTTACCAATGAGGGCGGAATAACTTGTCATGCCTCAATTGTTTCTAGGGAATTTAAAATTCCTTGTGTTGTCGGCACCAGAATAGCGACAAAAATTATAAATGATGGCGATATTGTCGAGGTCAACGGCAATCATGGCATTGTTTATATAGTTAAAAAGGGTGAATAATTTGTTACAAAACTGTTACATAAAAAATATCTAAAAAACCAGCGCTTAGTTTGATCAGCTCGCAGATTTAAAATAGCCTTGAAATAGTGGCTATTTTTATTAGTAAGAATTGAACTTTGGAAAGAGCGGTGATAATATTAAAGTAACTATAAAAACATGAAAGACCAATTTTTATTAAATTATCAAGATTCTTGGAGTGGTAAGTTTAAATTAGAGGCGAGGAGAATAAGCGCCGTCCTTGGAGAGGTCGTTAAAGACATTGAGCACATTGGAAGCACTTCGATTCCGGGTATGATGGCTAAGCCAATTATTGATATGGCAGTTTTAGTGGATTCAATTGAGGATATTTCTTTTTTTGTAGAAAAGCTAGCTGCCAGCCAATATCAATACGCTCCCGATCTATCTTCTTCTGAGCGGATATTTTTAAGAAAAGGCGACCCGATTGAATATCACCTTTCGATTACTTGTTTAAAACATGATTTTTGGGATAGAAATATTATATTTAGAGATTATCTGAAAACCCACTCTGAGTTAATCAAGGAATACACCCAGCTAAAACTCAATAATATTGCCACTACTTCTGAAATGGATTTTAAAGACCTGTCTAGGAGCCAGGCATATAATAGCGGTAAAGGGGAATTTGTTAAGAAGGTTCTGGACTTAGCGAGGGCGAAAAGAGAATTGAACGCTTTAACTTAATGCCGTTATCTTAATTTATATCTTAGTAATAAAGCCCTAAGACTTCACTATTTTTTAACCCCAGGTTAAATAGAAAAAACTATTTAATCTGGTTTTTTATTTTTTTTAAATTACTCTATTTGTTTGTTGGCTAATATTATTATAAATACAAGTATAGATAGGGAAGTTGTCATCTACCTATTGACAGATTATATTAAATATGGTATAATGAAGTTATCAAGATAGAACATTAACAAATAAGATTTTTGCCAGTTGGCAGATTTGGTTAATTACTAAGGTCACCTCTAATGATGGGTTTAGTAATTAATCAAATTATAATCTTAAAAATAGATAAAAATGAAAGCGGTAAATTTTCTTTCAAAAATCTTTTGTTCCGGAGTAAACATGTCTTCAAGGATAGCATTCGATGGGTTTGTTGAAAAATATAGCAACCTTACAGCTAAAGAAATTGATGAGCTGATTTGTAAACGCATGCAGGAAGATCAATACAGCATGGAAACTTGTCTCGAAGCTTCGTGTGATCACAGCATCGCGTTCGTTGATTCCGGCGGAAAAATGTGGGGCCCGGATAAGCATGAAGTTTCTGTTGATAGTAGTCCTTCGTGGTATGACGTAAAGAATGGCGAAAGACGTTATTATTTACTGGTCAACTGGTATATTATTGACCAAAACCCTATCTACAGGTTTCGTCAAAAAACCAAGAAGATAGTCTACAAAGTCGAGACTATTAAAAAACAGAAATAGTGAAAGGTTAAACAGGGAAGTCTAGAAATAGCCTTCCTTTTTTATTTTCTTTTGGCAGCGTGTTATAATTACTCTATAAATTATATGAATAGTGAGACTAAAATCAAAAACGCCTTAGTTTGGATAACTGGCATTTTAAATAGTAAAGAAATTCCTTTTCAGATTAGCGGCGGCTTGGCCGCTAAAATATATGGTTCTCCGCGACCGCTAAATGATATTGATATTGATATTCTCGAGGATCATTTTCCTGACATTTATGAAGAGGTAAGGCCGTATATCATCTACGGTCCAGATAGATATCGAGATGAAAAATGGGATTGCTATTTAATGACGCTTAATTATTTTGGTCAGGAAATAGATATTTGTGGGGCGAAGAATACAAAGATCACCACCAAAGACAGAAAGTCTTGGATTCCGCTTTCGTCTGACCTAAAAGATGTTAGTTATGAAAACTATTTAGGAATTATGGTTCCCGTAATGCCCAAGAAGAAGCTGGTGGATTATAAAAGTCAGTTAGATGGTGATCATCAGGAAGTGGACATTAATTCTATTTCCTAAAACATAGCTGCTGGCAATTGTTTTTTCTATTAAAAAAGCGCTCCCGAAGGAGCGCTTTTATTATAAGAGGGATTACTTGTTTTCTTTCGGGAACTGAACGGCCACAAGAATGGCACTGAGACCGACTAAGGTATAAACTACCCGACTAATCACTGACATGTTGCCGAAGATAGCGGCGACTAAGTCGAAGTTTAGTAGACCTACCAAGCCCCAGTTTAATCCGCCGATGATGACTAAGATTAACGCGATTGTTTTGATAGTTTTCATATTTTTTTGGCCATTTTTGATAATGGCAATTAGTTAATTAAATTCACTAATTATTAATATTATAACACTAATTAAAGAAAATAACAATTTAGGGGGTTTATTTAGTGGCGTCAATTTAAAGGGTTTGCTAAGATAAAAATAAGGGTTTTAGATGGATAAATCCTTAGGAGATTAATTGTAATTATAAAAAGATGAAAGACAAAAAACAACTTCAAAATATTATTATCACCGTTTTCTTGTTGCTCCCGTTTGTTTTAATTTGGTTTATTAGTGAGCCGGGAAGAGGGCGCTTTAATGATTTTCTAACCGGTCTTCCGCTAGCGATTATTTTAACTATTATTATCGGTTCAGTTATTGCTTTTTTAAAGACCAGGAAAATGACTAGGAGTTACCGCTTAGGGGTTTTCCTGTCTCTTAGTTTTGCCTTTTTTCTTTCTTGGGCAAATGCGGCGGTTGGTTTTATCGGCTCTGAAGATAACCCACTTAACTTTATTTTTGTGGCGGTTATTATTTTGGGTTTTATCTTTTCCTTGGTTGGACGTTTTCGGCCACTAGCCTTAACCCGGTCGCTGATGATTACTGCTGGTCTTCAATTTATTGCTCCGTTTGGAGCTTTGGCTATTGGCCGCCCAGAGATTAGCTTTCAGGAAGACTTGGTCGGAGTGGTGAAAATTTTAGTGATTAACTTAGTCTTCGCCATTATTTGGTTGGTGATTTCTCAAATTTTTCGGCATGCGCAAGAAAAAGGAAAATAAATAGTTTAGAAAGAAGAGCGAAAGAAGGGCCCCGGGGGCTCTTTTTTGTTAGTTTTTAGTGTCTTGACTTTAGCAAGAAAGAGCGGTAATATATCAATATAAATTGATATATATGAAAACAAATGTGCTAGAATTTACCAAGGCATTAAGTGACCCGACACGTCTTAAAATTCTCACTTTTCTCAAAGTGAAGTGCTGTGTTGGTGATCTCTGGGAGAAGCTTAACCTTCCTCAGAATTTAGTTTCCCATCATTTGCGAGTTCTCAGAGAGCTTGAGCTTGTGACGGCAGAGAAAAAAGGTCTTCGGGTGGTATATTGTTTGAATCAGGCGGTTTTAGCTAAAAACCTTTTAGCCCTTAATAAATTTTTGGGAGTGAATAATAGTTATGAAAAATAATTTAGAAATAATAAACAATATTGATTTAGGGAGTGTTTCTCAAATGATAAGCGAAAAGCTTCTGAGTCTTTTAGCTGAGCATGACCGGATTCTATTTTTAGTTCCTGGCGGTTCGGCTGCCCCAGTAGCAAATTTGGCGCTTAGTCGTCTTTCTGCAGAAAACTTGTCTCGGATTTCCGTGATGTTAACCGATGAGCGCTACGGGGAACTTGGCCATAGGGAGAGTAATGCTAATTATTATTCAGGAATAAAAAACATTTCCTTTATTCCGGTTTTAGAGGGAGGCAATTTAGAAGAAACAGTTAGTCGCTATGAAAATAATTTAGCAAGGGAATTCAGTCAGACTAACTACCGCTTGGGGTTATTTGGGATTGGCGCTGACGGCCACACGGCAGGAATTATGCCGCAAAGCTCGGTGATTAAATCAGAGCGATTAGTGGGAAGCCAGTTAACTCCGACTTTTCTGAGAGTGACAATTACTCCGTTAGCAATTTCGCAACTGGATGAAGCTTTTATTTTTGCATCCGGGAGTGGTAAATGGCCAGTTATTAGTGATCTCCTTTCTCGCGATTTAGACATTACTACTGAGCCCGCCCAGATTCTAACCAAACTTAAGAAGCTCACGATTTTTAGTGACTTTCAAAATAATTAATAATAAATTTATGAAAATAGCAATTAGCGGTTTAGGCCGCATGGGTGGTCAGATCGCCCGCAAACTACATGAAGCCGGGCATTCCGTTATTGCTCATAACCGAAGTCGTGGTCCTATTGAGGAGCTAGCGGCTCTAGGAATGATACCGGGATTTTCACCAGAAGAAGTTGTCAGTAGTTTTGGTGACGACCAAGTTGTTTTGTGGCTAATGGTCCCCTCTGAGGTTATAGGTGAAGAGCTTGCTAAGTGGCTTAAAATTATCCCTCCGGGAAGTATAATTATTGACGGGGGAAATTCCGACTACCGGTTAACGGCCAAACGAGCACTAGTGGTTAAAGAGCAAGGATCAACTTTAATTGACGTGGGAACTAGCGGTGGCGTTTTTGGTTATAAAAATGGTTTTTCAATGATGGTTGGCGGGGAAAAAGAAAGCTTTTTAGTAATTGAACCGGTGCTAAAATCTTTAGCCGCCCCTGAGGGCGCCTATCATTTTTTTGGATCGGCCGGTGCGGGACATTTTGTGAAGATGACGCATAACGCGATTGAATACGGAATGATGGAAAGTCTAGCCGAAGGCTATCATTTACTGAAGTCAGGGCCATATCCAGAACTTGATTTAGCGGCGGCGGGAGAAGTTTGGCAACATCATAGTGTAATCACTTCTTGGCTTAATGAGCTGACTCGTGATTATTTACAAGTTAACCCTAAACTAGATGATGTTTCCGGGTTTGTAGCGGAATCTGGGGAAGCGCGGTGGGCGCTTGAAGCGGCGAAGACGCATCAAGTTGATATGCCCTCAATTCAAGCGGCCTTTGATGTTAGAGTTGCTTCCCAACAAGGGAAAGTTAGTTTTGCCACTAAGTTACTTGCGGCGATGAGAAATAGTTTTGGTGGTCATAAATTAAATCAGTAGCGTTATGAATAAATTACAGCCAACCATTATTGTTATTATCGGTATTTCTGGTGACTTGTCGCGACGGAAACTCTTGCCGGCAATTAGTCGGATTGCGGCCACCGGGCAGTTATCGGAAAAAACCAGAGTGGTGGGAATTACGCGAAAAGCGACCATTACTAAAGAAGACATTTTAGGGGCAAATGATACGCAGTCGCAGTATTTATTTGATCACCTTGATCTTTTTTCAATGGATCTTTTAAATAAAAATGACTATGGGCGTTTAGATGAATATTTAGAAGAGATTGAAAAAACTTTTGGTGAGAAGACGCAGCGCATCTACTATCTTTCCGTTCCGCCGCAAGTGTCACCTTCAATTATTGAGCTTTTGGGAGAATCGGGCTTAGCTAAAAAAGAGCGTACAAAAATTCTTTTAGAAAAACCTTTTGGAGTTGATTTAGCGAGCGCTCAAGAATTAATTGAACAGATTGATCGCTTTTTTTCTCCGGAGAAGGTTTATCGTATCGACCATTACTTAGCAAAAGAGAGTGTGCAGAATATTACAACTTTCCGGCAGGATAATGCGCTCTTTAAGCGGGCTTGGGATAATAATTTTATTGACCGAATTGAAATTGTTGCTAGTGAAGAAATCGGTATTAGCGGCCGGGCGGTCTTCTATGAACAAACGGGAGCGCTTCGGGATTTAGTGCAAAGTCATTTACTGCAGCTAGCCGCTTTAGTGTTAATGGAGCTCCCTAATACCAGTGAGTTAGCGGCTATTCCGCCGCAGCGCCTAGCGGCCCTAAAAAATCTCGGGCTCCCTTCAGAAAAAGCGGTTTCAGAGGTGGTAAGAAGAGGACAATATAAAGGCTATCAGGAAGAAGTGAATAATGAGGGGAGTTTAGTGGAAACGTTTGTTTCTCTGACGCTAGAATCTGATGACGCCAGATGGCGCGGCGTGCCGATTATCCTCACAACCGGCAAACATTTAAATGAAAAATTTAGCGGGGTAAGAATTTTTTATAAAAGAGATCAAAATCATGAAGCTAATAGTCTGACGTTACGATTGCAGCCGGAAGAGGGAATTGAACTTTCTTTGTGGGCGAAAAAACCAGGCTATGATCATCAAACCGAATGTCATCAGCTTAAATTTTCTTTTGGGGAACATTATCCGGAACTGCCCGAAGCCTATGAGCAAGTATTTTTTGATGCGATTAATTCTGATCATTCTTTGTTTACCTCCAGTGAAGAGATTTTAGAGACCTGGCGAATTCTTGATGTAATTCAAAAGGCTTGGTCTTTGGACACTTCTGACCTTATTTACTATAATCCTGGAAGTACGGTCGCGGAGGTGCTCGCGATTGAACCGATTACTAATTAATTTAAAAATATTATATGGCTGGAGAAATTGAATCAGAATTCGTCCCGGAATGGGGAAACGAGCTTAGTCAGTGTCAGCACTGCACTAGTTTTCTCTTGGGAGACGATGAATATTTTTGTGAGGAGCTTAAAAGTTCTGTGCCTTCAAATGGTCACTGTAATTTTTTCTCTTCCCGAGATTAAAATTAGAGGCACTAATTAGACGCGCCAAATTAACGGTGGTTCTATTTTCTAGTTTAAAGAGACTGGTATTTTTTTATAAAACCTGTTAATCTCTTTGGGGTTATTATTTATTAAATTATTGAATTATGGCAGAAGAAGTGGTCTTGAGATTCGATGAAGTTACGTTCGAATATATCGCTAAACGGCCGATTTTAGATGAGGCGTCTTTTAGTGTTCGCCGGGGAGCGAAAATAACGTTAATGGGTCAAAATGGTGCGGGTAAAAGCACGATTTTTGGTTTGATTAAAAAAGAGCTTAGTCCTAAGTCCGGTCGGATTTCCATTTCTTCGGACGCTACCATTGGGACCGCTCGGCAAACAATGGCCCGGGAACACTTAGCTTTGAATGTTGAAGAATATTTTGCGACCGCTTTTGATCCGGTTCCAGGGAATTTGAAAAGTCAGATTAATAAAGCTTTAGAGGCGGTTAATTTTGAAATTCCGTTAGAGAGAATCGTGGGTGATTTGTCTGGTGGCCAACAAGCTCGCCTTCTTCTCGCCTATTCCTTGATTCAGAATCCTGATATTTTGCTTCTTGATGAGCCGACTAACAATTTAGATCAGGCGGGAATTGATCATTTAATTACCTTTTTAGTGATGTATGACAAGACGGTGTTGGTTATTTCTCATGATGCGGATTTTTTAAATTGCTTTACCGAGGGCGTCGTCTATCTTAATAACTTTACCCATAAGACAGAAATGTATGTGGGCGACTATTATTCGGTAGTGGAAGAAATTGCTAAACGAGTGGAGCGGGAAAAAAGAGAGAATGCGCAGCTTGAAAAACAGATTAAAGATCGTAAAGAAAAAGTTAATTTCTTTGCCCATAAAGGCGGCAAGATGCGTAAGCTCGCCAAGAAATTAAAAGATGAAACTGAGGATTTAGAGGAAAATAAAGTTGATGTCAGAAGGGAAGATAAGACGATTCGTCCCTTTCAAATTCCCGTCCAAGATATTACCGGCGATTTGGTAACCCTTAAGAAAGTGAAAATTATTTTAAACCATGAGCCGGTGATAAAAGACATTGACCGGACTATTCATAAGAAAGATAAACTTTTAGTTATCGGTCCCAATGGTATTGGCAAGTCCACACTTCTTCGGTCTTTAGTTTCTGGTCACCAAGAAGGGCAAGTGATTCTTCCGGGTGTTAGAGTCGGCTACTACAGTCAAGATTTTTCCACTTTGAATTTTGAGCAGACCGTGTTTGATTCTTTAAAAGAAGTTTTAGCTGATGGCTTGGACGAGCAAGACCTACGTTCAACTGCTGCCGGCTTTCTTATCACCGGCGATTTAATGGGTCAAAGAATTAGCGCTCTATCTGAAGGGCAGAAAGGGCTTTTGTCTTTTGCCCGTTTGGTTTTAATGCAGCCGGGTCTTTTAATTCTCGATGAACCGACTAATCATATTAATTTCCGTCATCTCCCGGTAATTTCCCAGGCAATTAATGACTATGAGGGTGCCGTAATTATGGTTAGCCATATGGCCGAATTTGTTTCCGGAATTAAGATTACTGAAGAGCTGGATCTTGGAAAATTAGCCAAATAGTGTTATTTTTATACTATTGACAACTTAGAGCTATTATTGTATAATAGGAGGTTAAATTGAACTTTAAAATCAAAAAATATTTTTGTCATGAAGAATGTTTTATCGAATTCGATCTTACTTTTCGCCCTGGCAATACTAGCCGGTGGCTTGCTTGTTATCTCTCCCGTCGTTTTAGGTGGAGAGTACTTGTGGATTATAAAAAGCAAGATAAACATGAAAATGAAAATTTTTACCTTATTTATCTTTGCTTTGGCCTTTCTGTTGGTTGGCCACCTTTATAATCTATTTAACCCCGGCTCTTTCATTCCCCTTGTTAGTGCTATTAGCGCCCAATTTATTTTGGGAATGGTTCTCGCCTCTTGGGCTATTTTCCGCCATGAAGACAGCAGGGAATCATCTTGGCTCAATTTAGCTTCCTTTTTGGAAGTTAGAAGCGAGGATCAGACTAGTTGTTCTTCCTTAAAGAAAAGCTTTAGACGAATGATTCATGAAGGAGTTTCTGGTGAAAAAGTCGCTGAAGCAATTGCCATTATTATGAGGCTCCCGGATAAAGACAAGTTGCGTTGTTTTAAAAAATTGGTTAAGAAAATTTTTGCCAAAGAAGCGCCGCAGCAAATGGTCGAGGTGACACGTTTAATGCTCCAAACGAAGAGAAAGTTAAAACGCGAACAAGCGGTTAGACGCGGCCAGTTCGAAGAAGCAAAAAGACTGGCCATTCTTCTAAAAGATAAACTTTCTCCCGAAGAACTCCAGGTGATTTTTAATCACCACCGGCGCAATTTGCCGCTGGCAATTGAAATTGCTACCGCGATGCCGGAACCAAAAAGAGGGCGCAACTTGGCTAAACTATTTGACCACCAATTAATGTCTGGCCAGATAAGAGAAGCGCTTCAAGTGGTTGGGGCAATGTCCACTCAATCAGAACACATCTTCCTTGATCGCCTCTTTGAAGCCGCGATTTATGAAGGGGAAACTGACCTCTTAGTGGATATTGCGGAAAGATTAGGCAGAGACGTTTCTGAGGATGAGCTTGAGAAAGCGGAGAAGATGATGGAGGTAAAGATTTTGATTTTAACCAAGAGATTTAGCCCCGATTTAAATCCACTCTTTCCTTGAGACTTGAGTTAAGGGTCCTATTATTAGGACCTTTTTTATTTTCCTTAAAAACGCTATAATATTACTACTATTAATTAATTAACTAGAAATTATATGAGACTAGAAAATAAAGTAGCCA
>CAYPWC010000006.1:11825-13516 GCA_964414335.1 uncultured Gammaproteobacteria bacterium
TTCGTCCAACTCTTTGCAACAAAAAAACATTTAAGATTGAATTGCAACAACGTGAGTAATTTTATATATATTGGGGTAAAACCTTATAAAGAAGAATATAACTAAATAAATGTATACGGAGGTATGCTTATGAGACTAGAAAATAAAGTAGCCATTGTGACCGGGGCGGCCTCGGGAATTGGTAAGGGGATTGCGGACGCCTTTTTAGCCGAAGGGGCTAAAGTGGTTTTTTCCGATGTTAACGGTGATGACTCGCTGACTGCTAATTTTCCAGACAGAGCCCGGTTTATTAAATGCGATGTATCAGACTCTAAGGAAGTGGAGAATTTAGTTTCAGAAACGGTTAAGCAATTTGGTCAGCTCGATATCATCGTTAATAATGCGGGAATTGGTGGTTTAGGGGGTGCGCTGGATGTGACCGATGACAGCTGGCAGAAGACTATTAGTATTAATCTTTCGGGAACGATGTATGGTCTTAGGGCTGCTGCCAAGGTTATGAAGGCTAAAGGCATTAAGGGCTCAATTATTAATCTCAGCTCGATTTTAGGGACAGTTGGTCTAAGTAGTACTTTGGCCTACTGCGCCTCTAAGGGCGGCGTAGTTCAATTAACGCGAGCGGCCGCTTTAGACTTGGCGCCTCTTGGAATAAGAGTAAATGCGATTGCTCCGGGGTTTATTGAAACAAACATGACAAAAGATGTGTTAGCGATGAAAGAATTTAATGAAATGGTTATTTCTTCAACACCGCTTGGCCATGTGGGAAAAGTCAGTGATATTGCCTCAGCGGCTATTTTTCTCGCTTCCGCAGAATCAAATTATATAACCGGTCAAATTATTCATGTTGACGGCGGCTGGACCGCTCGTTAGTAAATAATAAAATGAAGAAGCTGTTTTTATCGCCCAATTTTTTTTCGCTCCTAATTTTCTTCGGACTGCTAAGTCTTGGTTTTATTTTTTCTCAAGTAGCGACGGCCGCTGAGCCTAAGAAAAACATTCTTCTTAAAGTTCCTTTCACCACTCAAGCCCCGCTGGCTAATTGGAAAGACAAAAGACAACAAGACGGCTGTGAGGAAGCAGCCGCTTTAATGGCGATGGCGTTTGTAAAAGGCGAGGGGCTTGACCCTAAAAAACCGATTACTAAAGCTACTTGGGAGAAAAAGATTATTACTCTTTCTGATTTTGAAAAGAAAAAATATGGTGAGTATCGCGATGTTAGTTTAAGCGATATGAAGAAATGGATTTTTGAAGACTATTTTAAATACCAAAAAGTTTCCATAAAAGAAATTGCCACTACATCTGATCTTTTAGGTGAGTTAGAAAAAGGCCGGATAATTTTAGTGCCGACAAATGGTCGGTCGCTTAAGAATCCCTATTTTACCGCCCCGGGTCCAGTCACCCACATGGTGCTCATTAAAGGCTATGACTATAAGACAGATGAGTTTATCACTAATGACCCTGGCACGAGGCGGGGAGAGAATTATCGCTACCGGGCAAAAGTAATTCTGGACGCAATTCGCGCTTACCCGACCGGCTATCACTTGCCGCTTCTAAAGACAGAAAAGAAAGTTATTGTGGTGGAAAAATAATTAGCCGCAAATGGTAGTATCAGTTAAATATTAGATAAAACGCCCGGTTGAACTAGGGCGTTTTTAGTCTTGACAAAAACCGGTATCAGGAATAACATTTTAAAA
>CAYPWC010000007.1:0-13322 GCA_964414335.1 uncultured Gammaproteobacteria bacterium
TGCTCTTTTTATTTACGCCGGAATTAGCCAAGGGGAAACAAATACGGTGGAATCCGAAATGAAACGACAAGCATCGGATAAACTCCTTAAGTCAATATTATTTCTCCAAAATCAGTTCTCCGGTAGCTAGTGCTTCTTCATGAGAAGCGCAGTGCGGCCATGGCCGCTCTAAAACATCCTCTGAGTCAAAAATAAATATAAAGCAATCTCCGGGCGGAACCTCTCCATAATTATTTGTTAAAACATGATCAAAATATTTCCACATGATCCGCGAATAGATAGACCAGGGCTTTGTTGATGTCTCAACTCTGTGGTGTATTACATAAAGATTCGCTTTTTCTCCCTTGCATAAATCACCCGATTGAAACTCACGCACTCCAGTTTCGGTTGGCACGCGAAGAATGTCCTTCTGTTCATTTGAAAATTCAAGCGTGCCTCCGGCCGCATCAAAAAATGAGGTCAGCAAAATATCATTAGTATTTAAGGGTACGCCATTAGCAATAATGCTACCTGGCTGGCTATGCGCAAACAAACCATTTCTTTTTGTGATTAGTGATTTTGCATCTGCTTTCAAAAAAATCTCTTCGCCGCAAGCAAATATACGATAGTCGTTTCTTGATAAAATTTGTCTTTCTATTAACGTTTGATTTATATTTTTAAACACCAAAAAAACAGATATCAACATAAATAATACGATAATGCCTATGATTCCTGATTTACGAATATTTTTTATCATAAACCTCATAATTAATCTGCTACTTCAAGCACGCCTACGCTTAAAAAATCTCCTTTGCGTGCTTTAATTAATTTATTATATATCTCATCCCATTTTTCCACTTCAGTAACCGTAATACATCCCAGGGAGCGGCTGCCGGTGTGTAGATATCTTTCTCCTTCGTGCCCAATCCTAAACCAACTCATAGCTCTGGGTGCCCTTCCCTCATAATCCCGTCCTTTAGGGTGAGGGTAATCAGGTAATTCAATATCGTACCAACCTTTCTTCCAAGGCGTCTCTGCATGATCTGTAGTTTTATATTTTTTATTAGCTATAACCAGTTTCTTTTGAGAAATGGAATATTGGAGATGAATTAAAGGTTCATGTTTTACATCAGCCAGAAGTCGTGAAGTGTTATTGTTTACATTATCTAGACTGACAGACGCTTTTTGTCCCCTATAGGAACCTTCTAAAATCGTAAAATATTCACGCCCACTTTCAATATACCCTGATTGCACTTTTAAAAAGGCCGGGAGAGAAACGGTCTCGCCACTTGTAATCTTAACTTTAAGCCAACCATTACTAATATCAGGGATATATCTTGTTGTTTCCGTGACCGAGGCCTCAATCGTAATTTCAAAAATGGCAGAGGACTTGCCCCAAGCCTTACCAAAACGATTTTCGCGAAGTTCAATATTATAGATGAACTTTTGTGGTTTAACATCATCCGTATCGACTTTAATTGTCTTTTCTATCTTTCCAATATCGTTAAATAATATATCTTTCTCTATGATGGTGATTTTTACTTTGGCAGAAAATGTTTTTTGGTCAGAAAAAAAATCACCTATCGCTTGATTGAATTCAGCGGTTTTTCTAGCCTGCATCCTTTTGTCGGCGCGCAAGATATTATCCAGTATTTCTATATCAATACGGATGTCGTTACCAATTGATTTACCTGCATATTTTATTTTTATCAGCTTGAATTTAATTTTTTTAAGCATAGATATTTTTCATTTTTTAAATTTTAAATACGTCTTTCCCATTTAATATCGAATATAACTCTTTGACTTTTATCAACAGAGTTTTAGCATCGGCATGGGCTTGGCTTAATTCTACTTCCGAAATTCCAATAAAATCACCATATTCAATTCTATTTCTTTTCTTTCTCATTTGTTGGAATCTTTGAAATTCATTACCGAGCTCACCGTTAAGTAAAATGGCGGCGGTATTGATTACGATATAATGATGTCCTTCTCCGCTTGTTTTTGCTCTATATCCGTTAATTAACAATATAGCTTCACAGCATAATCTTATAGAATCATAGATGTTGTTATACACGATGTCCTCGTCCCCAGTGCCTACCCCGGACAAATTTTTATTTGCAAAATTATATAACCTGTCAGCCTTCTCGATTTTTATTTCAACCCCTTTTGGGTCCAGGGGGAAACGTTCGATTGAGTTGTTATTTAGCAATACTTGAAATTCCTGTAAAATCATATGGATTTCCTTTTAATTTAATAATTGGAGATAAAAAAATATTAGATATAAAACTATCTTTTTCCTTAATCTTTCTAACAATTTCTTGGTTACTGTAAATATGATAATTTATCTCTCTAGCGATTTTTCCTTCTACAGAACTTATCGCGGTAGTCAGAGCGTCTTGGTTTATATCTCCAATTAACATTAGATCAACATCGCTATTACTGTTTTCCGTCCCTTTGGCCATTGACCCAAAAATAAAAGCACAATCAACACTGTCAAGCTTATCAACCAATTCTTTTAATTCATTTTCCAGGCCAATTGTTTTTGAAACGATACTCTTTATTTCTTCATAAAGCGGGTGCTCTTTATTTAATCTAAAAAAACGCATATTTCCGCGGCGCTCATCTAATAATATATTATCTTCTACCAAATTATCCAAATACTTTTGATAATGGCTTGGTTCTTTATTTAGATTTTTAGCAATTTCTCTAAAATAGTATTCTTTGTCTGGATTTTTAAAAAACAGCTTAATAATTTCCCCTCCGCCCTTTTTCAGGAAGTTTAGCATATAGTATATTTGATAATTTTTATTTAAATTATTCTTGATTATATTATACATGTTTTATGTACAATTGTACATAGTTTATATACAAATATTTAATATTAGCCAAATATTACATTTTAGAGAGATAAATTTCATTATTTTAAAACTTCCGCCCACCTCTCAATTTCCCCAATAATCTCACCAATTTTTTCGGAAACTTGCAACTTTAAGACTACCAACCAATTAAGCTGATTATCTAATCAGCTTTTTTATTAGCTCTAAGATTGCTTTTAGCCAAGCAAAATAACGGTTTTTTAAAATAATTGACCCCCTTTTTCAAATATGATAAACTGGACTTCGCGCTTCGCGATTAATTAACTTTCAGTAACAAAAAATGCTGCCCTAAAAGCAGCTTTTAAAAACAAAACTATGAATAAAAACGTTTGGTACAGCCTCGCTTTAATTATCATTGTTGCCGTCGGCGCGACTATCGGCACCTACTCATATTTTACAGCCGAAAGAACCACTAGTGCTAACAAATTTGTCGCCGGCACGCTGGATCTCGATATCTCTGCTAATGGTAATCGACTGGAACCATTCGTTGTGGAAAATATTGGTAATAATCCAACCATTAGCGGATCAAAAACCTGGGTGGTAAAAAATACCGGATCCCTTCCTGGCCGACTATTAGTTAATCTACAAAATTTATCCAATTTAGAAAACGGCTGTAATGACCAAGAGAAGCTAGCGGATCCGACCTGTGAATCTCTGGGTAAAGAAGGCAACCTAGGAAAGGTGGTGGTGTTAAAAGTCTCCCTCGACAATCAAGAGGTTAGCCGCTCAACCCTATCTTCAGAGGATTTCAATAAAATTGGTTCCGCTTGGGAAAGTCTTCCGCCGGTAATTTTAGCACCGGGCGAAGAGCGCACCCTTTCCGCTGATTGGTTAGCTGAAGGAAACTCGTATGGAAATGAAATTCAAAGCGACAGTGTCCAATTTGATATCAACTTCCGCCTGCTCCAAATTTTAACTAGTCCTAGCGTCAACTAATTAACCACAAATATTAATAATAATTTGGACGGCTCGGGCCGTCCTCTTTGTTACCAGAAAATGATTCTACTAAAATTACTTCTCAACCTAATAAAATTTCTCCTCACGGCCGCCCTAACAATTGCCGCTCTTTATGTTATTAGTTTTAACTTTAATATTTTAGGATCATATAAATCATACGCCGTTCGCTCTGGTTCAATGGAGCCAACGATTATGACCGGTGACATTATTATCGTCAAAAAACAACCCCATTATTTTCTAGGCGATGTTGTCACCTTCAGAGACCGCCGACAAAACGTTGTCACTCACCGCCTAATAGCGACCGGGGAAGACTCAACTGAACTGTTCTCAACTAAGGGGGATGCCAACCGCGCTTTTGATCAAGAAAAAATTAAAGAGGAACAAATTATTGGTCGAGTTGTTTTTACCGTTCCTCGGCTCGGATATTTAATGTCTTTTACTAAGACCCCGGCCGGGCTCATCATCCTCGTTTTAATTCCCGCCGCTATTTACATCCTGGATGAACTAATAAAAATAATAAAAAATGCTAAACAGTAGCATCAAAAAAATTGCTTTATTTCTAATTTTTACCTATCTCTTTTTACTAAAATCAGGGGAAACAACCGCTGATTTATTTGCCGAAAGAAAAATAAGTCGCAACCGATTAACGGCCACCACTCTGAATTTAACAGCGATTAATTCCCTTAATAATCTTCCCCAAACAGAACTCTTTAATGTCTCCGGCTTAAACCCGGGCGGATTTGCTGTTGCTTCCCTAAAAATCAAAGGAGAATCAAGTGGTCGTTTTAAATACTATTTTCGAATTATTAAAATCAGTGGCGATGAAGCCTTCTGCCAACAATTAAACCTACAAATATTTAATCGTAGTCTTAATGAAAAATATAATGGACCACTTTTAGCAACCGATATTAGCTTTCCTGTTTCAATTTCTGACGATGATGACTGGATTTTCCTGATCAATTTAGATAACAATCAGGAAGAGTTAAAAAATAAAGTCTGCGAATTTGCTTTAGACGTCAAGACATATTATGATGATCCTAGCGAAGCCGGTGGTGTTTTCGCTCAACAACAAATTAAGAGCGCGGTAATAAGCGGGAGCTGGTAGTCGCCAAAAATTTATAATATGAATTTAAAAAAAATTCTTACCGGAAAGTCAAAACTATATCGGACCCTGGTTGCTAGCTATTTATTGTTTCTCCTGATAGTAATTTTATTCTCGGTAAACATTTTTAAAAATATCCACAGCTTCACTAATAGCTCTCACTCCATGAGCCCAGTAATTAATACTGGCAGTCTAACTATTGTTAAAAAAGCGGATAGCTATGAAATCGGAGACATCATCACTTACTATACGACGAGTAGCGAGGGCGAACAGGAAATAATTACTCACCGCATTATGGATATTGGCGGCAATGTCTATACAACTAAAGGAGACGCTAACCAGGTTTATGACCGACAAATCGTCCAGCCACGACTAATTATCGGAAAAGTTGAAATGATTATCCCTCACTTGGGTCACTTAATTAGCTTCGCTAAAAGTAAACTAGGAAGCATTGTTTTAATCATTCTTCCCGCCGCCTTAATTATCGCTATTGAGATTTTAAAAATATTTCATTTTTCTAGAAAGCGCTTTTTTTAAATTAATATTAATAGTAATAAAAAAGGGTAACCGTAGTTACCCTTGTCTCTTTACCTAAACCATCGGAACTATAACCTTCTCGGCTATTACCAAAACGACAATTATTATTGACGCCTGGAGTCCCAATGCGGACCAAATTGGCTCCTCTTCTTTTTTCCTTACCAGACTGAAGTGTCTAATAAGGTTCCAGGAGAACATCACTACCGGGAATAATAGCCCGGCTCTTATCACCCAGACCTCAATCAGGTCTGGCAAGAAGCTAGTGCTAATCGGAAGGAGATAGACTCCTACCGATAAAAGTACGAACCAAAAGCTAACGGCTGTTGCCTTGGCTGCTCCTGGGTCCACAACCGAGGCGAAGATGATAGTAATCATCGACATAAAAGAGCCGATAACTGCTAAAACTTCCCACCTTATCGGCGGATCAGGGAACATTTTTACGCCTACCCTGATTAAAACATAGGCGAGCAGGAATAGCACTAGCCATCCTGCCATAGATTTTAAATTTTTCATTATATTTTATTTGAAAGGTACATAAAAATCATTTTAATATACCACCAAGAGTAGCTCCTGTCAACTATTTTTGCCTAACAAAAACCCGGCTGAAACCGGGTTTTATATTATTCTTTCGATGCTTGGCGGGATTAAAGCTAAAACATCGATTACCTTAGAGGCATTATATCTGGAGCCACTGGAGCAACAATTTCAATTGCTGGTTCGGCCGGCGAAGAAACAGAAGCGCCACCGCGGCCATCCTCCATGGTCCTAAATAGTGGCTGAGGCTGATTATTTATCTCTCTAATCATATCTTTAGCCAAAGGGACAATTACATAACGATTACCATAATAGAAGCCACCCTCAGGCATAGATGTAACCGGAAAAACTAAAGCCGGAACAAACAACTCTTCACTAAAACCATCTTGATAGCGGAAGATTTGGACATAGGCCTTTTCCGGAGTTCCCAGTTCAATAGTTTTAAGATCTTCTGAGGAAGCATAATAATTTTTATTCCAACCGCCGTTTTCCGCTAGCGCAATAATTTCCGTAGCCGAGGTCTCTAATTCATAGTTAGAAGATTCGTAACGATATGGGGTTAAACCACTAAGACCAGAGGCGACCTTCTTAAACAAATTAATGGAAACATAAATGCCTGCGTAACCGCCACTTTGATTCCTGGCTGGCTTGCCTTCAATTAAAAGCGGATAAATAACGCTGGCATATTCGGGAACATAGAAATCATTCTTGTTCTCAAATGTCTCATAATTAGCCCGCCAACTATTATCTACTTGGGCTGGGCCATAATTGTCTAAATTAATTCCATGCTGAGCTAAAAATTTATCACTAATCGCTGTCAGTTCTCCATCAGCCGGAACATCTTCAATTCTAATCCGATATCTTTCCCAACAAGCCTGATCGCTACCACAAGCGTCGCGCTCTAAATTGCGCCACTTCTGCCAGTTTTCAGAAACAAAAATATTATCATCGTTGAAATCAAAAGTAATCATAAGTCCCAATTCCCTGTCCTCGGTTAAGGTCAAGTTGGTGATTCTTAAATCACTTAAAGTTGCTAAATTAAAACCGAGTGAACTAGCAGCTGAAAAAGAACTAACTAAACTCTTAGCTAAGGTTCGGTCACCTTTTAGACGACGATAGACTGGGGCTGTGTCGGCAGTTAATTCTATTGGATCGCCACGATAGACATATTTAAAACCATAATAAGGAAGAATCATTTTAGCATCACCGCCAGCGGCCAAGCTAGTCCGTGAAACGCTCTCATCACTAACCACCTGACCAATTTCAGGAGATGAAACCGCTTTTTCATTACTAAATCCGCCCAAGCCCATCGCTCCAGTGGCTTCCGTATTAACCCCAAGCCCCGAGAGACTACCGAAGGCGCCGGCCGCCAATTTAGTAACTACTTCTTCGGGAATGTTTTTTCCAGCCTCGTTAGCCACTGAGCCCCGAGGAGACTCTGGAGCATTTCTGGTAAAAACAAACACCACTAAACACAAGGTGGCCACTGAAAGTGCCGCCCAATAAATTTTTTTATTCATAAAATTAAAACTTATAGCTTTATTGTCTTTTATTTGTTCTACTTTTTTATTTAAAATTTTATCTTTTAAATCAAGCGCAAACTGCCGATCAAATTTCGTGTCTGGCTTTATTTCTTTAAGTTGAACGATAAGTTTTATCAGCTCTGACTCATGAGCCCTAAGCTCGGGGTCAAGTAAATAAAGCTCCGCTAAAATATTTTTTAAGTTATTTTCTTGCATATATTTATAATTTCTGGCCAAAGAATAATTACCAATAGTGGCACTTTATTTTTTAGATTCTTAAGTGTTCGCCCAAGAGACATTTTTACCGCTCCCTCTTGTTTGCCTAGTTGCTCAGCAATTTCCGAAAATGACAAGTCCAACCAAAAACGCATGATAAGAATTTCCCGTTCTTCGTTCTTCAAACTTTTCATCGCCTCTTTAATAACTTCAATTTTTAAATCACTATCAATCTGTTTTAAAAAATCTGTCTGATCGGCCAGATCCCAACAATCATCAATGTCTTGATGAAAACGTTCTCGGCGATAATGATCAACTACGGCGTGACGAGCAATCGTATAAAGCCAGGCCGAAAAGCTTCGATCCTTAAACTGGCCAATCTTATGCCAAGCTTTTACAAACACTAGGCTGGTAATATCTTCAGCAACCTCCTTATTAAGAGTTTTATAATAAACAAAGTCGTATATTTTTTTAATATAGAGTTCATAAAGACGACCGAAAGATTCGGCGTTGCCACGGCGGGCCTCAAGCGCTAACTGGAGTTCAGTTTGTGATTTAATTGATATGGCCATATAATCACTTCTATTATAACAAACGTTAACCAGATAAAATAGTAACAAAAGTTGTCTTTTTCCAAAAAATCCCTACAATTATATATATGTATATTCTGGGAATAGAAACTAGTTGTGACGAAACAGCGGCCGCCATCATTAAAGCCGACCCTAAAAGTGGCCGGATTTTAGTTTTGGCTAATATTATTTCTTCTCAAATTGAAATTCATCAAAAATATGGTGGAGTGGTTCCTGAAGTAGCGGCCAGAGAACATGTTTTAAATATTCTCCCAGTTATTAATGAAGCCTTAGAAACAGCTAAAATTAAACCAGAAAAACTTGACCTCATTGCCGTCACTAAAGGACCGGGACTAGTAACTTCACTAATGACCGGACTTGAAACCGTCCGCGCGCTTTCTTTTGCTTGGAAAAAGCCAGTTTTAGAGATTAATCATATTGAGGGTCATATTTATTCAAACTTCATTAACCCTCAAGCTAAAATCAATTTTCCTGCCCTTATCCTAACTGTTTCCGGAGGACACACTAATTTAGTATCCATGGACAAAGATTATAAAATAAAAATAGTGGGTGAAACCCTGGACGATGCCGCTGGTGAAGCTTATGATAAGGGCGCTAAAATGATGAATTTAGGCTATCCAGGAGGACCAATTATTTCTAAATACGCTAACGATTACAAAAAATCATTTAAAAACCACCCTCCTTTTAGTGATTTGCATCTTCCCCGACCAATGATCACCGCTCCTAGCGCTAATTTCTCCTTTTCAGGTCTTAAAACCGCTCTCCTCTATCTACTCCAGAAAGACAAAAATTGGAAAACCAGAGTGCCTGAATACTGTTTTGCCTATCAACAAGCGATTATTGATATTCTAATTACAAAAACAATTAAAACTGCCGGCA
The DNA here is from genome assembly GCA_964414335.1 of uncultured Gammaproteobacteria bacterium. Taxonomy (GTDB): domain Bacteria; phylum Patescibacteriota; class Patescibacteriia; order Patescibacteriales; family UBA12465; genus UBA12465. The sequence continues at coordinate 9,194 of CAYPWC010000007.1, forward strand.
AGCTTGGGGTAAAAACTATAATGCTCTCCGGTGGCGTCAGCGCCAACCAAGAGCTGCGCGATAGCTTAGAAGCCGCGGTCAAAAAGGATCTGCCAAAAACAAACTTCCTGGTTCCAGAAAAAATATATACCACTGACAATGCCGCCATGATTGCTGCAGCAGCCGTTTTTAAAATAAAAAGACAAAAAACAGTTAATTATGTCAAGTTAAAAGTCGACCCTAGTTTACAACTTAAATAAGATAAGTTAAAATTCAATTGATAAGAAAATTTGATCAAATGGCTTGATGGCGAAGTGGTCTAACGCTGCAGTTTGCAAAACTGCCATTCGTGGGTTCGACTCCCACTCAAGCCTCCAAAAGAAGCACTCCTCAGAGTGTTTTTTATTAACACCATTTGTTGATAACTGTGGATAACCTGTGTTTTCTGTGTATAAAATGCCATTTTAAGTCTAAGCAGGCGTAGACTTAAAACAAAATAAAAATAAAATATTAACCATTTTTTTACTAATATTTAATTAAATAAACTAAAATGGCTAAAAATAAACAACTTAAGTCCACAATATTTGACCCTCTTTTTATTAAGTGCTATAATAATAGTAGGTTCTTTAACTAACTCTATACATGTCAACGCTGACGTGACATAACTACGAGTAGATTAAAACGAGTTAACCAAAAACGATAAAAACTAATAAAAGTCAAAAAGAAATTTTTACTAGTCTTTAATCGAAGTTAACCAAAATATTCAAATCAATCTAATTTACTAAGAGTTGGTAGGAGAAAACGCTCTTTAAGTCAGCAGAGATGCTTCATTTCCCTGGATAACAAATTAAAGAAAATGTGTTATTAGGGATGAGGCTCACAACGAGGCCAAGTATTATATTACATTATCTTTTATATAAAAGAGGCCCGTAGTGGGCCTCTTTTTTTATTCTAAAATTATGCTATAGTGAGTGCTGTATCAATAATATATGTCATTATCAATCGGAATTGTTGGTTTGCCCAATGTCGGTAAATCCACATTATTCAACTTATTAACCAAAAAAGGCGTTGAGGCGGCCAACTATCCCTTCTGCACCATTGATCCTAATGTCGGCGTTGTCAAAGTGCCAGATTTTCGCTTAGATAAGCTAGCTGCCGTCTCCAAACCCCTCAAAGTTATCCCCACAACTATTGAATTTGTTGATATAGCGGGATTAGTAGCGGGAGCAAGTAAAGGAGAGGGTCTAGGGAACAAATTTTTAGCTCACATTAGGGAATGTGATGCTATTTGTGAGGTAATTAGAGATTTTAAAGATAAAAATATCATTCATGTAAATGGCGAAGTAAACCCCGAAAGCGACAAGGAAACCATTAATACTGAGCTAATTTTAGCTGATTTATCAACAATTGAAAAACGACTTGAAAAGGTAAAAAGAGAGGCTAAGAGCGGTGACAAGGAGCTAATAAATAGCGCCCGAATATTAGAGATTATTTATAATCATTTAGCGGCCGGAAAGGCGGCTAGAGAGCTAGAATTTAGCGAAGAAGACGCTATTTTCGTTAAAACTCTAAATCTTCTCACTATTAAACCAATTCTCTATCTCCTTAATGTCGACGAAAATCATTCCGGCGAAGTTCTTCCCGAAACAAAAGATCTAATAATTAAAATTAATGTAAAATTAGAAGAAGAAATCGTTAACCTCCCTGAAGAAGACCAGGCTGAATATATTAAAGAGTTGGGCCTAGAACAAAGCGGTCTTGATAAACTTATTCAAAGCTCCTATAAACTCTTGGGGCTAGATACTTTTTTCACTACCGGACCTGACGAAAGTCGGGCTTGGACTATTAAAAAAGGAACAAAAGCGCCACAAGCGGCCGGGGAAATCCATACCGACTTCATTAAAGGCTTTGTTCGCGCTGAAGTAATCAATTGGGAAAAATTTGTTGATTGCGGCAGCGATGCTAAAGCCAAAGAACTTGGACTAGTAAGAACCGAGGGGAAAGATTATGTTGTTCAAGACGGAGATGTCTGTAATTTCCTCATTAACCGCTAACTAGTTTTCTAAAACAAAAAGAGGTAATCGAATGACTACCTCTTTTTTTATAGACACGACAAGCTTCTGGTTACAGTTTCTCCAAAACGACAACTTCACGGTAAACTCTTTGCCCGGGGCGACCATAAACGATTGTTTCTCGATGATGTTTTTTTATAAACTCACTAGTCTGTAAGTTATCGGGAATCATGTTTAAAATTTTAAAACCATCAAAGCGAGGCTTAATCGGTTTTTGTCCATAGAAAAGTGGCCAAATCATTACCACCCGACCTCCGGCTTTAAGAATAATTTTAAATTCTTCAATAGCGAGACTATATAACTCCTCCAAATTATGACTCACCGTCTTAAAATCAATTAGTCCTCTCTGGGGGCCAAGAAAAGGCTCAGTAACAATTGCACTCACAGTTTCTGCCTTAATAGACTTAGATAATTGCGTTGCATTTTTAACCACGATCTTTAAGCGACAATCTTTTAATTTATATAATTCTTTTAACCAACTTGTATTTTTATAACTATCATCAACTGCCTTTAAAGAAATATCCGAACCAAATAAATTTTTATACCCCGCTAACATGGCTTCGCCTAAAATAGTCCCTGAGCCGCAGAAAGGGTCGACTATTAGAGCCTCTGGGTCCTTTTGTTCACTTAGATTAATCATGATTTGCGCCAATTTTGGCGGGATCATTCCGGACTTATCATCGCGCGCTGGCCGACCATAATCACGTCGTGATAAATCTTTAAATGGCTGAACGGCTAATGTTTCCCCGACAAAAACTTCCATTCCGGCCTTAATCAAAACCACCTCAATTCCTCTGGTGATTAATTTATTCTGGGTCACCACTACACTAGATAAAGTTTTTTCGCGACTAATGACAAATCGGGAACTAATATTTTCCGCACTGAAATATTTTTTAAGCTTAAGTCCTAGATCTTTCTTATTAAACGAAAACTGACCGTAATCTGAAAAACCAAAATTAAATTTCCCCTCCTGACTCTGATATTTTTTAATTCTCGCCAAAGAACTAATAGTAGTCAGCAGTTCTTCCGGGCGAGGTGATTTAAGAACTTCTTTAATTTCACCTATTTTAATCGTCCCACCTAATTTCATAATTAAATTCTCAGCTTTAAGCTCATGATTAGTTTCCACTACCAAAAAATCAGGAGCTAATAGCCTTGCCTGTTTTAAATCTAAAATCGCGCCTAGTTCGGCTACGGAGAGAGCAGTATTTGTTCCTAAAACAAAGAAGTATTTCATACAACCTATTCTAACCTAATCTCTTCGCGCTGGCAATCGGAGGGGGCTTTTCCCTCTTGCTTTTTATAATCTGGTGTGATAATCTCTATTTACAAATAAATATAAACGATATCTTTCCCATATCTTAGCCTAGTTCTAAGATAATTCTGCTAATATAAGACAGAATTAAAGGTATTCTTCAACCCCAAAGGCTTAAGAATACTTGGGGATTTTATTTAATAAGAGGATCTTTATCAATTATTTAAAAATAGTTTAAATAATCTTAAAGGCCCATCATCTATAATAACTATGTCAAAAACAAAAGCAGCCGGAGCAACTCACTACGAAATCCTCTTCATCATTCCGAACAAATTCACTGATGATGAAGCAAAAACCGTGGCGAACAAGGTCGGTCAAGTAATTACAGAAAACGGTGGCCAAATTACCCTTACTGAATATTGGGGGAAAAAGAAGTTGGCCTACGAAATCAAGCACAATGCCTATGGGTATTACGGCTTGTTTGAATTTGATCTAGAAGGGAATCTTTTAGCCAAAGTCGATCAAAATCTAAGACTATCCGCTGATGTCTTGCGTCATCAAATTATCGTCAAGAAAACAAAGTCAGCTGAAGAATTAGCTCGCGCTGAAGCAATTCGCGTTAAAATCGACTCTAAAAAGGCTGATGCTGAGAAACAACAAGCAGAAAAAGAGAAAAAAGCCTCAACGCCCTTAACCCCGGTATCAACCACTAAAGCTAAGGATAAGCGCGTAGACTTAAAAGATTTGGACCAGAAATTGGAGGGCATTTTGAGCGCCGAAGATTTAATTTAATAACTTTAATTCTAACCATTAGAATTAGTCC
>CAYPWC010000008.1:0-11963 GCA_964414335.1 uncultured Gammaproteobacteria bacterium
CTTATTTTTCAAGCTGACTTGTTGACGTCTAGCGGCCATTCGATCAACTCGCAGGTCTCCGGAAGAGGTTGGCGCCAAACCGTTTTTTGCTTTTTGAATTTCCGATCGCAATATTCCGGCTCGATCAACACTTTCCTCTAATTCATAATCAAAATCAGACGCATCGTCACTAAAACTTTCCGTCTCTTCGTCTTCTTGTTGGCTGCGAGAAATTAATTGTTCGTCAAGCGCCATAAGCAAAAATATCTACCCTAATCTACCTTAAAATTATACAATAAAATGGAAAGAAAGGCAAAATAAAAATCCGCCTAATTTTAATGACAAAAATTAATATTTAGGCGGACTTTTAAAGTCAAATTTAAGGGCTTTATATTCCTATCTAATCTCCGCAGTTTGAGCCCAGTTATCCGTTACTCTAATAGTAATAGGGTTACTTGATTCTTGACGGAAATAGTGATAGAAAACATGCGGGCTACTAACTCCCGGGCGACTATCTTGACCAGCAATTACTTGCTCAGAGCCATCGCCCCAATTAATATAAATTTGTTTAAGTGGCTGCTGCTCGGGATCAATTTCAGTAGTAAACTCAAGAGCATAAACGCCTCGTCGATCAACTGTCGTTACCGTTTTGCCATTAAATTTAAGCGTCTTATTTCCCACCTTTGGTTTAACGGCGCAGAAAGAACCTTTGGCTGCTGAAATATTATCATAAGTGGCAACCGGACGAACATTGCCAGGGCAAGCAGTCATCGACTCCTGATTAATAGAAAGATTGCTAGGAATATACGCTCCATCTTTTAGAGAGTAGGCGTTATATGATTTAAGAAATAATTGCTGTAAAATTGGTACAAAATCCATACTTCCATTCTTTCCTAAATAATCGCCCCAAAGAGGTAGGCACTTACCTAAACCAGCGTCAGCACAGGTTTTAGTGGAAACATAGCTATCGCTAGAATAGGCATATAGACAGTAGACATTAGGATCTAAACTACAATAACCAATATTCGAACAACCGCTCCCCTTATCAGATGCATTATAATTAGAACAACCAAATGGTCGACCCGCTAAAACGTCTTCGTTGTTTTTGGTAGAAAACTGATTTCTTAATTTAACCGGGTCGCCACTAAGAAGATTGAAATTATCTGGCCATAGCGCCGCCCCAAAAGGGGTATCTTGACGGTTTCTGCCATAAGCGGATAAAAGGTGTTCGCTCCCAGAAATGTTTCCGTAATAACCATAATTATTAGCAAAGATGTCAACGAAATATGGCGGCGTGGTGGTCGGCCACGAAGAATTGGCGCCTGTCCGAGAAGCCCAGGCCCTATTAGCCCCGCTAGGATCAACTGTTTGAATAAAACTCTTACAGGTTAAACGGAAAATTTTATCTTTATCGCTCCCTGATAATAATTTCAAGCCTTCTTCGTCGGCTGGTGGACGATTATAGTCATAGACTCTGACCGGATTATCCGGCAATTCTGGCTTACCATTCACTTTTGGAATGTCTCCAGTGTATTTATACCAACCATCAGAACCTGAAACTAAACTAATCGTATAAGTACTAGGGGAGCTATAGTTGTCATCAGCTGACGGACCAACAACTAAAGATGGGTCATCAGAAAAAATCATCTTATATCCCGAAAATCCTCCTCCAACAAAAGGCCTAGCTTCTAACTGAGAGTCGTCTTTTTTAACTATAACCTGAAAAGTGGCCGTCTCTTCCTTAGGTACACACCAATAACCACCGAGACAATTATTGTTATCGATAACAAAGCTATGTTTTAAATATTGATACTCATAATAAAAACCCACATAACCCACCTGGCAGCCACCAATTTCATTTGTATAATCAAAACCTATTTTGCGATATGGGTTGTTGCTGCAATTTTCATTATCATTGTATCCCTTCAAGAAAAAAGCCTCCCGTTTATCAACCACATCAAAATTACCATCAACTTCCGTACAATAGTTTAAGGGCATTTTACCCTGATAACCAGCACTACTTCTTTGCAGTCGGGATGAGGAGATTGAGTCGACTGGATACCACATCAAACAAACGCTTGGGTTGTTAGGATCATGTTCCAAGCAATAGCCCTCCCAACCATCTTTAAGAACATTATTATTTTTGTTAACACAGGTTAGACTGTTTTCTGTCGGATAAAGACGACATTCACGGGCGACATATTTATCATCTGCCACCTTTAGAACTGGCTCTAAGTTAATATCATCAAAATAAACATTACGATCGCTGTTAGGATTGCTTGTTCTTAATTCAATTTTAATTGCATTAGTGTTTCCGGTGTTAAATGAGAGAACTTTGCGTGTCCAAGCGTTATTTGAAGTGCTCTTAAGAACAGCAACTTGAGCACTATCACTAGCTCGCCTAATCACAATCTCGCCCTCTAAACCCGAGTTACCTGTGTTAAGAAGGAAGTTGATAAAGTAGTCTTTGTTGGGTAAAACCGTAATCGGATTATTGTCAGAATGCGGCGAAATAACAAAAGCCGAAGGAACTTTGAGATAACTGGCGCCATTAGCAGGATATTTAACAGGAGCGTTCTCTGGTTCCCTGACTAATAGATCGGTAATAATATTACTTCTAAACTGGCAGGCACCACCATCAAGCGCTCGACGACAATTTAGAGACGGCAAATTATCTTCAAAATCATAGTGAGCGTCAGAATCATAGCCAACCTCTTGCATGTTGCTCACATTATACTGATTAAGCAAATAATAACCTGAAGCATTAGGATTGGCGATAGAGAAATTTAAATTGTTTTTAGGGCTATCTTCAAAACTAGCACATTCATTCTTATCATCTAGCCGCGTACATTCTCCCACGGCATAGCAAGTTTTTTCTTTAGTTACCGGATCTTCCACATAAGTTAGGCAATCAAGCCACTTAGAACAAACTCTATCTGGACTAACTTTAACTAATTGATTAGCCGTACAAGCTCCACCTGGTTGACAATTAACTGGCGACTTCTTGCCAAAACTGCTTGCCGCATCAAAGCTAAGAGAAGCTAAGCCGTTTGGACCAGCCACCTGTCTTTCGTTGAGGAGAAGACAACCATTATCAAGACTGACTTCGCCATTACAGCTCTTCTTATCAACCTCTGATGCTAATTGGTAATTAATAATGAGCTCCCGAAGAATAATTATTTTTCCAGCCTCTCCGCCGGAAACGGTTACCCGTGAACCACCCAAAGAAGCAAAGATAATCGCTTGCTTGGCATTAGCCGGTAAACTTAAAGTGGTTTTAGTGGTGGTAGCTAAATTATTATCAGATAATAATTCCTTAACACCCGAGGAAAACCTCAAGCTTGTTCCCGTGGTCGTAGTTCCAATGACTGAAAAACTATAAAGTTTATTAGGATCAAGGCTTATGACTTGCTCTGTGCCAGTCCAACCCTCTACTGAACCATCGCTTTTCTTTTCAAAACCAGGGTTATAGACTAGATTAGCATTTATCTGACTGACTGGGTCAATGTATTCAGTACAACCAGCCGCCGCTTTTTCACACAAGCCGGCCTGTTCATCAGGAACCGGAACTTGATTGCCCCCGCCACCTAAACCAAAGGTTTTAAAATATGACGTCGTACAAGCATAATCATTATCATCAACGATACACTTACCGCTAACACAATCTTTATCAATTCCACAAATCTTGCTCGTCTTCTCAGCGCCATTGATGCTGCCACTGCTATCTAAATCGCAACGTTTTACGGGAACCCTATACCAAGCTTTACCCGTCACTAAGGGGTCTTTACTGCTGCGATATTGGCAAACATTATTTGCAGGATCACGGAAATAGTTCAAAGAACCATCAGAGGCTTGCCACTCTTCACAACCAAGATCACCCTCGCTACACAATAATTTATCGTATAAGTTCGGATTATTTTTCTTATAGACATTAGACCAAATACTAGCATCAGCTGATCCTTGACCAAGTAAGCTGCAGCCTAAATCGGCACCATTACATTGTTTAGTGGCATCATAAATCGCATAAATAGCTTGATCCGCATCAACCTTTACACAATCTTCTTCATCGCTACCACAAACACCATCACCGTCTAAATCATTCCAAACACCACTTCCCCCTGGAGCATAGTTTTTAGTATCAATCATTTGTTCGCAACCCACGGCTGACTCGGAACAAATCTTCGAAAACTGATGAAGATTGTGTTTTAATCCCCCCTTGTCAATATATTGGGAACAACCGAGATTGTAATCCGCTCCTTGATATTTATCAAAAATATCATAATAGCAAATATCCGGAATCTGACTGGAACCTCTCACGAGATAATAGCGGTCGGTAATTTCTGTTAAAACCACACTATCAAAGTAGAAATCTTGATTAGCACTAATAATAAGCATCTCGTTAGCGGTCACAGCATGGTCTAAATTATCAAGATTAATTTGATAGAGTTGCCATTCGTTTCCGCCCTTAATAACCACATTGCTGCTATCAAAATCTGCCCGCTGAGGATTGTTTTTGTCATTATTGAAGAAATAAGCGACTAGTTGCGTGTCATTAGCTGCCCGAGCAATAAAGCGTAAGCTATAGGCTCGGCCTTCAGCAACTCCAAGGCCGACCATAATTTGTGCGCCCACATTGTTAGAGGCAAGCGCCTGTTTAATGATTGGGGCCTTAGAGAACGTTGAACTTTGCTGACCAAGTGGTGAACAACTAGAAGCGGTGTCGCGATAGAAAAGCGAATGACCATTACGATTATTAGAAATTGTACTAAGCTCAACGCCATTGGCACAGTTTGAATTCCAACTACTCAGACCACTCTCAAAATCACTAGTTAAAATCATTCTTACATTATTGCCATCACTGCCATTATATTCTCGGCAACCAACCTCAGAGGCGCTACAAGACTTACCTTCTCCAGGAATAGCTTGATAAACACAAGCTTTAAGTTGATTATCCCACAATCCCCCATTAAGACAGCTAATACATTCCCCACTACTGGCGTTCCAATATTTTGTGCTCGGACTCGCCTCACACTGAGCGCGAGTTAACGTACTATCAACATTATTCTGACTCAAACGATAGGCATGACAATTTTCAGAACAAGTAATTGTTCGGGAAATTAAGTGATAGAAGGTTGCCCCAGCGGAATTATAAAACTCCCGACAATCGGCATTGTAAAGAGGGTCGCCCGGCTTTCGGTTATAAATATCACTACTGCACAATTCGCTGTCAGAAGAGGTAACGGCTGGGCCGCCCTGAGTGGTTTTTTGTAAATTGAAAAGTCTGAGCTGATAGCCGCCCTCTGTTCCCTCCCAGCTATAGAAATTGCCACAAAGACTAGCGCTAGGCTTAATACATTGTTTTAGAGTTGAATAATATTCTTTAGACTCACCGCCTTTTGCTAATTCATCAAGGTTGGTAAATTCACTACAACCAACGGACTCCGCGCTACAAACTCTCGAATTAGCTGGAATAATATTTTCTGCTTGGGGAGAGTTGAAATAGCTCTCTTTAGAAATATAGACATCATAACCAAGACATTCTCCTGGACAATAATCACTGCTCTTAACCTGAGCCGCTACGGACAAGCCAGTCTTGCTATTAGTAAATAATTCACAGCCAACTTCAGACGCATTACATTTTCTAGTAAATTTTGCACATTCGGCCGGAGCATCAGAACGCAAACGGTAATCTTTAGTAGCGCTGCCGGAATCAATATAACAAGCCTTCTCTAAATAAGATGGAATTAACTTTTCATAGATGCGATGGGAACCATAGGAAGAAAACCCGGTCGCAAAATTACTCATTTCAAACTTAACATTTTTAATATAAAACTTAACCTTGCTGCCCGCACTTTCTGCGTTAAGACTAAAGACAGGGTCATTAAAAGTTCCGTCAGCTATTCTAGTAATACTTAACGTTACCCATTCGCCAACAGTACTAATTGACTTAAAGATACCGTCAGCCGCTCTTCCCAAAGACAACTTAACCGTATTACCATCAGTTAAATAAACGCTCGCACTTAAAGTATATGATTGACCAGAAACGAGCTGGAAGTTTTCTGGCAACAATGATTCCTCTTTATCAGAATAGATGCCGGTTACAATCTGGCCGCTAGCCCCTGTCAACCGATTAGCCTCTAATTTAAGCGCCTTACCAACCGCTCCGCCCGGTTCTTGGCTAGCTTCAACAATCATTGCCAAATGATCGCTTTGAACGGTATTAGCTGAAGAAAAATATGGCCAAGAGCCTAACTTATCCCCACCCCGATCAAGATCACCAACCTCATGAGAAAAATAATCAGCCGCCGCTATTAAATTAGCTCCCCAAGTCGGCTTAACGCGCAAAAATTCACTACAACCTTCATTTTTACTATTACAACTAGAAAGATTCTTGTTTAAATACACACTACTATTAGCCTCCCACTCCACCCGATTAGTCTCCAAGTCAAAATTACCATTAGTCGCATAACGACGACAACCAGCACTATCGCTACTACAATCACCATAGTCTAAAGTATTTTCAAGATAGGCCACGCTTTTGCCGGTCGCAATATTGGTAAAACTTTCACAGGTATTATTAATCGGTTCACAAGTGTCCCCGGAGAATTTCCAGGTTCGTTTTTCCTCATTACAGTAGCCATAGACTTCACAACTACCATCTTTCTTTTCCTTAATACAAGTCTTTTCATCGCCACAATATTCATCAGCCCGAGTAATCGTCAGGCTGCTCGGCATATAAGGACTGGAGCTAAAGGCGGCAATACTCGGAGTAACAATTGTGTTAAGAATATGAGCACCTACCCCTTCACGAGCACAATAATTTAAAGGCGACTTCAAAACCCAATTTGGATCAATTAATCCCCGGCACCACTCTTGATCGCGGGTATTAAAATCCGTACTAAATTGATTATAGTTATCGGTAGCATCAAAACAAGAAATCAAATCCATGAGCGTGACCTTGCGAACGCTATTTCTATCAGCATAGATCTGTTTTACTGCTTCCTCCCAACCTATCGGCAAAATTCGATATTTACGTAAAATAGAAATATTACGAGCTGAATAAGCATTATCCGCTAAATCCTGACTAAATTGCCACTCACCATGAAGATAACCATCTTTGATCGCCTCAATAACCGTTTTTCTCTCAGTAATTCCTTGCCGAAACTTATCATCAACAACACAATTAGCTGGACCCGGGTTTTTAGAATCAGGACAAATAGAAAGGGCTGATAAAATATCATAATCGGCCCTAACATCAAAGTCTGGTTTAATAATTGAAGCGGTCGCTTCCTTGAGATTACCCTCACCCGTTCTTACTCCCGGATCGGCGTCAGCTTTAGTTAGAACCGTACTATTCGTTCCTAAATTATCCTCTGAGGCTTTCTTGCCCAAATTAGACATTAAATCATTAAAAGCGGAAATCGCTAATTGATTTAAAAAGACGTTAGCGGCGTCAATCACAATATCACCTGTCACTTTTCCAAAAGAAGCCTCTTGCAAATTACCGGCACTATCACGCTTCATCTCAGCCTCACCTGGCGTCCCCAACGTCTTATTGGCAAGATTTCTCACGCTAATCCAGCCCTTATTAGCTTCTAAATCCGTTTTAGCGGTGATTTCTTTTTTAGCTTGACTCTCTGCCATGTCCATCCGGGCCGACATTAATATCCCTAAATCGTTAGAAACGGGATTAAAAATATCTTTAAACTTCTGTAAAAAATTTGGATCCCTAAAATCAGTTAGTCTCTTCACCTCGTCGCCCCAATCCCTAACCATGTCTGAAGCGGTACAGTTAGGTTGTCCTGGACGAGTATATTCAACTAGGCCCAAACTAATTCTCAGCTTGGCCTCAACTGACGATGGCTGACAAACGTTAAACGAAGGCGCGTTCATATAGCTTTCAGCGGCTGATCCGCTAGCGCTACCGGAATTAGCGCCACCACATTTAGAAGAGGCATCTTTACAACCACTAAGACAAGAAATGTAATCCGAATCTATGGATTTAAGACTAGTACAAGCCTGAGAACAAGCAATATAATTCTCTTGACAGTTTAAGGCTCGAGCCTTAGCTTCGGAATTAGAAAGATTAGCGGCAAAGTTTTCCACGAATTGACCAGCGGCTTCGTCGGCAATATTGGTTAAATAAGATCCCCAGTCTTCAGTGATAAATAAAGGCTTCTGCCCTTTTCCACCAGAGCCTAAATAGTTAGCCGTGTCATAGGCAATCTTTTTAGCCGCGGTCCGCACCACCTGTTGGAAAGCTTGAGAACCGGCTTTTTGCCATAGTGTCTTGAGGGTGTTGGTAATTTTCTTCCAGAAAGTATCACCAGCAGTCCAGGCGGCGGTAACGCTATCAAAAGTTGCAAATTGCGCCTTAGCTTGGTGAAGCGGAGTAAATAAAAAGGAGAAAAGGGTTACAAAAACAACTAAAAAAACTAAAGCTTTTTTAGTTGTTAAGGTTAAGCTCTTCTTCGATGAATTTAAAGAAGCTTTCATTTTATTATATCGATTTATTATAGACTTTAATCTTGAGTGACCGTCTCATTCTGACTTCTAACCGCCTCCTGATAACTTTTCATTAAATCCTCATCACTTAGCTTATCAAGTGTCGCTTGGTCATAGCCGCTTTGAAGAAGCACCTGTCGTAAAAGCGCGGGAGTAACTTCCCCGGATAAATATTGATCGGAAACAGTTTGTTCTGAAGAAATAGTAATTTCATTATTAAGGTTATTAATTATCTGATTGTTATTTGTTTCTGCAGTCGTCGCGCCACAATTTTCTCCTTCCGGACAATTAGGATTAGTGCCTTGTTTTATCTCCTGAAAATCAGAAATGCCATCTGAATCAGAATCTTCGAGATAAGGAGAAGTGTTATAAACGTTTGTTTCTTCGTAATCAGTCAGCCCATCTTTATCAGAATCCTTGCTATCAGTCTCTTGACCAGCCTCTGTCTCCACCACTTTTGGTATTTTACCGCCACCCATAGGACGACTCAGCTGCGCCCCGGCTTGAAACACCCATAAAACAATGGCAGCAATACCTAAAATCGCCAAAAAAACCACCGCGACTTTCTGTTCGCGGGGAAGTTTTGATGATAATTTTAGATTAGCCTTTTTCTCGAGCGGGTTAACGCTGGGCATAATAAAAAGATTAAATAAATTCTGCTTTAATTTAACTTTATTATACCATAAATTCACGAAGCGCCGCAAATAATTTTAGCCAATCTTCCAGGCTTAAATCCTCGGCCCTTAGGAGTGGTCCTAATTTATTTTTTTCCATAACAGACGTGATGATTTGCTGGTTGATTTTAAGGCCACCGGCTAAATTATTTTTCAACATTTTCCGCTTAGCACTAAAACCAAATTTAGCTAACCTGAAAAAGAGTTTGTCCTCGAGTTCTTGTTTTTCGGGTGAAATCTTTGGCCGCGACTTGGTAACTAGTCTAATGACAGCACTGTCAACTTTTGGCTCCGGCCAGAAATTACCCGCTTTCACCTCCCGAATAATTGTTGCCTCGCTATAATACTGAACCGAAAGAGCGAGGAGACTCATGTCTGGAGGGGTCGCCACAATTCTTTCCGCGACTTCCTTTTGAAGCATTAAAGTAAGAGCGGTCGGTTGATGACGATTAGAAAGGAAAAGGCGCAAAAAAATAGAAGTGATGTTATAGGGGAGGTTGGCGACCACTTTATACTTAGTTTCCAGAGGAAAATATTTAGTAATGTTAAAACGAAGAATATCCTCATTAACAATTTCCACGTTTTTAATATCTTGAGTATCAATTCCTACCTGTAAATAATTAGCCAACTTATCGTCAAGCTCTACAGCCACAACCCGTTTAGAGGCGCTCGCTAATTTAGCAGTCAAAAATCCTAAACCCGGACCAACCTCTAAAACTTCATCGCTGGAGGTTATTTCGGCGGCCTTAACAATGTCGTCATAAATACGCTCATTAACAAGAAAATTTTGCCCCTTGCTGCGCGTGGGCTTAATTTCAAATAAGCGACATATTTCTTTTATTTTCGGCAATAAATCAGCCATAAATTTAAAAATCGCCCCCGAAGGGGAGCGGTTTATTTAACAACAATATTAAGCAATTTTCCGGGAACAAAAATTGTTTTAACGATTTCAAAACCAGTCAACCATTTTTCCATGGCGGCTTCTTTTTTCACTAAAGAAAGGACGTCTGCCTCACTAATATCAAAAGGAACAAGGAGGCTCAGTCTAAGCTTGCCATTAACTTGAATTACTAAATTAACTTCTTTATCCTTAATTAAATTTTCATCATATAGCGGCCAAGAAGAGACAAAAAGGCTGGTCTTCTCGCCAACTTTAGCGGCTAATTCTTCACTTAAATGCGGAGCAAAGGGAGCTAAAATTTGAAGAAATTTTCTAAAATCTTCCGGAACTAGTGGGCATTTTCCCATCTTATTCTTCGCCTCAAGCATTTCGTTAGTTAAGATCATTAAAGCCGACACGGCAGTGTTAAAGCAGAAACTAGAAATATCTTCACCCACCTTTTTAATTGTCTTATGAAGCAAAGCTTTTACTTCTTTAACTTCAACAAACTCCGTCGCTTCACTAATTGAAATTATCTTCTCTAAAAACTTTCGCACGCCGATTAAGCCATTAGTATTCCAGCTAGAAGCTTGCTCAAACGGCCCCATGAACATTTCATAAAGACGTAGGGCGTCGGCTCCATATTTTTCAACAATCTCATCCGGGTTAACCACATTCTGCCAACGCTTGGACATCTTACGACCGTCTTCGCCCATGATAAGTCCCACATGCTTTAATTTCGTAAAAGGTTCTTCACTGCTAACAACACCAATATCGAACAAAAACTTATGCCAAAAACGGGCATAGATCAAATGCCTGGTGGCATGTTCAGCTCCACCGACATAGAAATCAACCGGCGACCAATATTTTTCTAGTTCTCTATCAACTAATGTCTGACTATTTTGGGGATCAATATAGCGCAAGTAATACCAGCAAGAACCTGCCCATTGAGGCATGGTATTAGTTTCCCGCTTAGCCTCTCTGCCGCACTGCGGACATTTTGTATTCACCCAATCAGAAATGGCCGCTAGCGGAGATTCGCCATTATCAGTCGGCTCATAACTAGCGACTTCTGGCAAAATTAATGGGAGATCTTCTTCTTTAAGTGGTACTACACCACAATGAGAACAATGAACTAAAGGAATAGGTTCGCCCCAATAGCGCTGGCGAGAAAAAACCCAGTCTTTAAGTTTATAATTTATTTTTTTTGTTCCTAGCTTTTCATCTTCCAGCCAAGAGATCATCTTTTGACGGGCTAAAGCGGAGTTAAGGCCGGTAAAATCACCACTATTTCGCAACTCGCCATCTTGAGTAATGGCGTACTTCCCTTCATATTCGACTAAACCCTCAGGAAAAATAACCGCCTTAATTCTCAAACCGAATTTACGAGCAAATTCAAAATCACGCTCATCATGGGCCGGAACGGCCATCACCGCACCGGTACCATAGGAAGCAAGAACATAGTCGGCGATAAAAATCTCAACCTCTTCACCATTAAACGGGTTAAGGGCCTTTATCCCTTTAAGTCTCACCCCCGTCTTTTCTTTATTTAAATCCGTTCGCTGTAAATCTGTCTTATTGGCGCACTCTTCAATATAGTTATTTACCTCTGACCAGTTGGTAATTTTATCTTTCAAATCTTGGACTAAAGGATGTTCGGGCGCTAACACCACATAAGTGCAGCCGAAAATCGTATCAACTCTAGTGGTAAATACCGTAATTTTCGCATCACTGCCGGTAATAGAAAAAATAATTTCTGCTCCCTCGCTGCGCCCAATCCAATTGCGCTGCATTTCTTTAGTTGACTCCTCCCATAATGGTAGTTTATCTAAATCATTAAGCAGGCGATCAGCATAATTAGTGATTTTAAGAACCCATTGACGTAGCGGTTTCTGCTCAACCGGGGTTCCACAGCGTTCACAACT
>CAYPWC010000008.1:11973-13267 GCA_964414335.1 uncultured Gammaproteobacteria bacterium
CATTAGCTAACCCCGTCTTACAAGACGGACACCAGTTAATCGGCTCACTGGATTCATAAGCTAAGCCTTTTTTAAACATTTCTAAAAACGTCCACTGTGTCCAACGATAGTACTCCGGGTCAGTGGTATTTACTTCCCTGGTCCAATCATAGGAAAAACCTAAAATCGACAATTGGCGCTTATAGTTTAAAATATTGTCATTAGTCGCTTTCTGCGGTTGAATCTTGTTCTTAATCGCATAATTTTCTGTCGGCAAGCCAAAAGCATCAAAACCCATAGGATGAAGGACGTTAAAACCCTGCATCATCTTAAAACGGGCAAAAATATCCGTCGCAATATAGCCCTTGGGGTGACCAACATGAAGACCGACCCCCGAGGGGTATGGAAACATATCTAAAATATAATATTTAGGGCGCTTCTTGTCGAATTTAGTCAAATAGACCCCATCTTTATCCCATTTTTCCTGCCATTTTTTCTCTATTTCTTGATGATTATACATATAATTTAAGAGATTTCTAAGCCCACTGGCGCATGGTCAGAACCAATTACCTTGTCTAAAATATAGGCCTTTTTTAGCTGTTTTTTAAGTTTATCGGATACGCAGAAATAGTCAATCCGCCAACCTACATTGCGCTCCCGCGCCCGCGACTGAAAGCTCCACCAAGAATACTGAATCTTGGCGCCATTTAAATAACGAAAAGTGTCTAAAAACCCCGCTGCCAAAAATTCACTCATAAAGGCTCGCTCCTGAGGAGTAAATCCCGGGCTGCCAATATTCTCTTTAGGACGAGCTAAATCAATTTCTTCATGAGCGACATTATAGTCGCCAGTGATAATCACCGGTTTCTTCTTTTCTAATTTCTTTAGATATTTAAGGAGCGCCTGGTTAAATTCCAATTTATAGTTCAAACGACTAAGTTCCCGATTGGCATTCGGAAAATAAACATTGACGAAATAATATTTTTCCAGTTCTAGCGTTTGAACTCGACCCTCATCATCAAATTTAGGAATCCCTAGACCATTTTTAACCCCAATCACTCCTAATAGGCCTGTTTTTACCAATATTGCCGTTCCACTATAGCCCGGCCGCTTGGCGCTACACCAATATTCATCGAAGCCAGGAAAGTCAAAGGTAGTTGTCAGACGTGCACTGTCAGAAATTTTGATCTCCTGTAAACCAATAATATCCGGCTTTTCCGTACACAAAAAAGAAGCCAGTCCTTTGCCGGCAATTGCTCTAATTCCGTTAACATTCCAGGAGATTAATTTCATAAATTATGTTATAATAAAATTA
>CAYPWC010000009.1:0-12825 GCA_964414335.1 uncultured Gammaproteobacteria bacterium
CCTCCTGTTATTCCTGCCGGATATATAAATAAATATAACGATAAAAAAGGAAATATTCAAAATAAAGTAGAAACCACAGAAGAGAAAGATTTGAATATTCTTATATCAGAAGAAAATAACTTTTCACAAAGTGATATTTTAGAGAAAATTTCCAGTTATCGTTCTTCTCTGAGAAGTAATCCTGAAAAAATAAATGATATAATAGCAAGTTATCTTAAACTTCAGAGGAATTATCCTGATGTTCCAGAAATATATATAGCTCTGTCATGTACTTATATGAAAAAAGGGATGTTTAAGGAAGGTATGACAGAACTGATTAAAACAATTTCAAGTTTGGCTTCAAAAAATAGAGCTTCTTCCCAAACTAGCCGATAAATTTAGGACTTCCGTTATGTTTGTTGGCCCGCTTCTCGCTCGCTTCGGTGAAGCGAAATTCCCTCACCCAGGAGGCTGCGTGATTGGCGCGGGTAGTCGACCAATCGATTTATTCTTGGAAGGGTTTAAGGCTTTTGGCGCCACGATTGAAGAAGATGGACACTATTATCATGTTAAAGCTAAAGAGCTAAAACCAATCAATTATTTCTTTTCTACAGTGAGCGTGACTGTTACTGAAAGCTTAATGATGACCGCTGCTCTTATCCCCGGAAAAACTATTCTAAAAAATTGTGCTCAAGAACCGGAAATAACCGCCTTAGCCGAATATCTTAATGACCAAGGCGCTAAAATTACCGGTGCCGGGACATCGACTTTAATTATTGAAGGCACCAAAAACTTGCACGCCGGTGTTTTTGATATTATTCCTGACAGAATCGAAACCGGCTCTTTTGCTTTAATGGCAGCAGCCACTGGCTCAAATCTGAAAATCACTAACTGCTGCCCTGATCATATTCTCAGCCTGCTCACGATTTTTGATAAAATCGGTGTTAACTATGAAGCTGGTTCCGATTGGCTTTTAATGAAAGAATCAAAAAATATTCAAGCTTATGATATTAAAACTCATGAATATCCCGGCTTCCCGACTGATCTGCAGTCCCCTTATGTCGTTTTAATGACTCAAGCAAGCGGCACCTCTTTAATTCAGGAGACTATTTATGATCGTCGCCTTATTTGGACTGATATGCTTTCTCAAATGGGTGCCAACATTACAATGTGTGACCCTCACCGCGTGGTTGTTTCTGGCCCTAGTCATCTCTATGGCAAGAAACTAATCAGTCCCGATATTCGTGCCGGCATTGCTCTAGTAATCGCCGCTCTCATTGCCGAAGGAAAAACGGAGATTGATAATATTTATCAAATTGATCGTGGCTACGAACAACTAGATCTTCGTCTACAAAAATTAGGCGCTAAAATTGAACGCGTCGACTAAACCTAATATGTCTCAAAAAATTAGAAATTATCTACTCTTTGTTTTTGTCTTTGGTTTTATTTTTGTAACGATCGTCGTCTCTTTATATGCCTCGGGCTATAAATTTAATTTAAGCTGGCCCCTTAAATTAAACCGTCTCCTGCAAAAAACTGGCATGCTAATCATTGAAAGCGAACCGGATAAAGCGCTGATTTATTTAAATGATAAAATTCAAAAAGACTCTTCTCTTAAACCCTGGAAAAAGGACTGGCTTCTAACCCCCGCCAAGATAAAAAACATTCTGCCGGGAGAATATGAACTGCGCCTTGAGCAAGAAGGCTATTGGCCTTTCAAACAAAAAATCTATATCAATTCCGGAGAAACAACTTTTGTAAAAGGCGTTAATCTCTTTTTGGACAACTCACCTTTAATGATTCAGTTAGCCAAAGAGGGTGAGTTAAAATTGAGCCCTGACAATAAATACCTCTATCTTGCTGGGGAAGAAAAAATTATCACTCTCAAAACTGAGCTAGGGCGATCTTTAGAGGTGCTAACAACTCCTGGCGCTTGGACCAGTGACAACCAATTATTTAGTGAGGGAGTTTTATTCGATCCTCAAAAAGCGGAAAGTGATATTAACTACTCAAAACTTGTTGGCACGGGGGCAATTAGCTGGCGCCTTGACTCTCGAAACGGCAGTTTATATTATCAAACCACAGGCACAATTAATCGCCTTGAAGAAAATGGGAAAACAACGACAATTATTAACGATTCTAAAAACTATCTCGATTTTGAACCTCGAGGCGACAAGCTTTTTGCCATAACTAGTAGCAGCCGCCAAGTCAGACTCGAACTAGCATCTCAAAAAGACACCAAGCAAGCTGATTTCTGGACACTCCCTAATAGCGGTGAATATGCTTTTGCCCGTGACCTTAAAAACCAACTTGCCGTCTACGATCGCCAAAACAATACTCTCTATTTATTCAATGAAAGCGTTATTAAGGCGGGACCGATTGTTATTCGCAACATTAAGCACTGGTCGGAACTTACCAGTGATTCCCTGATTTATACCAATGGCTTCGAAATTTTCATCTTTAATCTAAACAGCGGTCGCCACGACCTCGTCACTAGACGCAGCCAAGAAATTACTAAAATAATTTGGCAGGCAGCTGGAAATTATTTAGTATTTTCTGAAATTGATACATTAAATGTCTTAGATTTCAAAAACCTAAACACCACTCAGCTATTTAAAGCAACCAAACTCTCTTCTCCGGTTATTGATGAAAAAACTGGTAGTCTCTACTTCTGGGCAAAAATCGGAGATAGCGAAGGTGTCTACAAGTTACTCCTTCAATAATTTCCTATTTAAAAATAAAACACCGCCTTCAGGCGGTGTTTTTTATTATAACTAATTTCTTTTATTTAGTACTCAAGTCATTAATGAGTTGTTGCAAGTCAGCACCAATCTCTTCATGTTTCAAGCCAATTTTAAGGGTCGCTTTGATAAAATTAAATTTATTACCCGTATCCAGCCACTCACCAACGATTTTTTTGCCATAAAGCGGCTGATTTTTTTTCAACATTTCACTATAGGCATCAGCCAAACGAATCTCCCCTGATTCCCCGCTTGTCATCCCGGCTAAAGTTTTAAGAACATCAGGAGTGATAACATTAATTCCCACTTGGACCAAATTAGATGGCGCCTCGCTAGCTTTCGGTTTTTCTTTAAACTCCTTAATTTGATAAATTCCCTCACCCAAATCATCGCCACCAATTACCCCAAACTGACTCACTTCAGACGGCTTAACCTCTGAGAGGCCAATCACTGTCTGGCCATACTGATGATAGGCGTCAATTACCTGCTTCACCGGAGAAACCTCAGCATCATAGAGCGTGTCACCAAACATAACTAAAACCGGCTCATCCTCATTAACTAAATGGGCGGCGCAAAGAACGGCTTGACCGTCGCCAAGCGGAATCGGCTGACGGACATAGGAAAATTTAGCCAGACTCTCAATGGCTTGAACCTTTTCCACTAAATCTAACTTATTCTTTTCTACTAAAGTCTTCTGAAGTTCAAAAGAATAGTCAAAATGATCCTCAATTGCTCGCTTGCCACGACCGGTAACAAAAATAATTTCTTCAATACCAGCAGCAACCGCCTGCTCTACCAAATATTGAATAACTGGCTTATCAACTACCGTTAACATCTCTTTAGGTTGCGCTTTGGTGGCCGGCAAAAATCTCGTTCCAAATCCCGCTACCGGAAAAATTGCTTTTTTAATTGGTGTCATAAATATTTAATTTAAAATCTTATTTTCCACTTCAAGAAATACTTTAGCCAGGAGCCAATGTGGCGCCAGGCCAAGGGATCAAGAAAGACTGCCAAGTACCAAGGATATTTAGCGCTTTGCCGCGCGTGATCATGAATCAAGACGGCTCCCGGGTAATAGACAACCTTAAAGCCTTGCCGCCAGGCCGTTCGACATAAGTCGGTATCCTCAAAATACATAAAATACAATTTATCAAATTTCGGCTCCCAAATACTGCCATCAGCGCAAATTAATTTTCTTTTGAACATTAAGGCTGAGCCCATTAGCCAATCAACCTCCTTAACAGTTTCATGATCAAAATCAATCATCTGAAAACGATCTCGACTAGCCGCAAAATAATCACCCAAAAAAGTTCGCCGCAGAAGGGGCGTAAAAAATCTAGGAAAACGAGCACAAGAATATTGAAGTGACCCGTCAGGATTAAGTAATTTAGGACCAACAATGCCCACCTCCGGGTGAGTCTTAAGGTAATTAAGCAGCGTTTCAACGGCTGCCCCTTGAATTAATGTATCCGGATTAAGAATAAGGGCATATTCACCACTCGCCGCTTCCAGTCCTAAATTATTGCCGCCCCCCATCCCTAAATTCTTCGGACTAATCACTAGTTTAAGGCGCGGACTTAAAGATAGAAGCGAAGATAAATCTTCGCCGGAATTATTTTCAACTAAAATAATCTCATAATTAAGACCAGCGGTCTCTTGAGTGATTAACGACTTAACACAGGCCGTTAATTTTTCCTGACTTTTGTAATTTACAATAATAACTGATAATTCCATATCTCAAATTAAATAATTTTTTTAATTAAAAACCAATAGGCGGCCAAAAGCGGATTAACAATTAGGCGTAAAATTGGATTAGCGATTTCTTGAAACTCAATCCGACCGGAAAAATCGCGAGCCAGTTCTCGAAATGGCCGAACGCTAAGCGCCTTAATCTTTTTTCTCTCTTGAAAAATCTTAACATAATTTTCCGTCCTAAAAAAATAGGTGTAGATTTTAAACTCCTCTTTGAACCAACCACTAAAAATGGAGTAACCCAACATCCCTAAGTCCATTACAAGCGCCGGCAAAAATATTAAGACTAATAAGTATTTAGGATAGAAACTAAGAAGTGTTAAGTAGCGATTGCGCTCCATAAAATAGATCATTTTTGTGCTCCGCGAAAATTCATATTTATGATAAATAACCGAGCGTGGTGCCAGGACAATTTTATAACCCGCTAATTTTGCCTTCAAACTAAGCTCCAAATCATCGTGATACATATAATACTCCTCGCTATATCCTTGGATTTTCAAAAACACTTCCGGACGAATAATAAATGAGCAGCCGCTCGCATAGCCTTTAATTTCTGGATAACCCACAATCTCCCGATCAGACTCCTGATAACCGGAGGTAAAGCCGAATCCTAAAAAATGAACAATATTTCCCAAACTATTTATTTTTGCCTCAGCTAAAGACTCCCCTGGTTTAGGAAAAAGCATAATCTTTGACTGCGCTAAACCAACTTTAGGATCAGCTTCTAGGGCCAAGACTAATTCTCGCAACCAGTCTGGAGCCATTTCGGTATCCATATTAACGGTCACCAGGAGCTCGCAACCATCGCTTAAGGCCGTCTGGAACCCTAAATTATTAGCAGCCGCATAATTACCATCTAAGCGCGGAATAATTTTAGCCTCTGGATAAATATTTCTTAAATCATTGAGTGATTCTTCGGTTGAAGCGTTATCAACGATGTAGATCTGACTCAACTCTTGAGGATAGTTTTGATGGCGCAAAGAATCACGACAGGGAGCTAAAAACCGCCGCGCATAATCTTGATAATTTATTAAAATTATTCCAACTCGTTTATTCATAAATTCACACCACTAATTTAACTAACTGCCAGACAACTTTTAGGACCCGGCTTTGCCAAGCTGGTTCCCATTTAGCAAAATAACTGACCATTGAGGCGCTAAAATATTCTTGCGTCTTTGCCCTTTTCACCTGCTTAAAGCTGGCGCCCACATAATCAAGACAGGTTGCCTCTGGTAAATACCAAACCTCACCTCCCAAACGATAGACTTCACGGCAAAAATCAACCTCTTCAAACCAAATAAAATAACGCTCATCAAGAAGCGGATAAGGGTGACCGCTAATCTTCTGATAAAGTGCCCGATTAATCAAGAAAAAAGCACCCCGGATAGAATCGACTCGAGCGGGTTTCTGATAATCAAAATCCGCCCACAAATAATGATTTAAAACCGAAGGAAAAACATGAGGAACTTTTAAAGTCAAAAGGAGCTGATCAAAAAATTTAGGAAAACGCCTCACTTGCTTTACCGTTTCCCCTTGCTCACTGACCAAATGACAACCGCTCACGGTCGCTTGTGAATTACTTTTGGCCGCCGCTAAACATTTTTCAAGAGTATCAGGAAAAACCCGCATGTCCGGGTTAAGAAGTAAAATAAAATTACCAGCAGTAAGCGCCAGGGCTTGATTATTAGCCGCCGCAAAACCGCGATTAGTGTTATTAGCAATTAAAGTCACCTGGGGAAACTCATTTAAAATCATTTGCGTGGTGCCGTCTTCAGAATTATTATCAACCACAATAACTTCAAATTTAAAATCGCCTTGCGAATTGAACAAAGCGTTTAAATTAGTTCTTAACTTGTCTTTCACTTTCCAGGAAACAATCACTACTGAGAGTTCCATAATTTTCAAAATTATCTTTATTTCTTTCTAGCGACTAACCTTAATTAGTTTCGCTCGCTCTGCCAAACCGCTAATAATTTTCACCTGATATTTTCGCACCCCGAGAGACCGGGCAATGAAATTAATCAGCTCCTGATTGGCTGCTCCCTTTTCTGGTTGAGCGGCTAGTGCTACCTTAATCGTCCCATCAGACATCTCTTCTCTAAACTCTGTTTTAGGGGCTCCCACGACAACTTTAACATTAAAATAAATTTCTTTATTATTAGCTAAATTATCAACAAATTTTCCTAACATAAAGATTTCTTTTTAAATCCTGAATAAAACTAAAATTCCTTCTTATAGTTTAACCCTTTTCTGGAGTTTTTTAAAGCCCGCCAAGACAGAAACGGGCTTCTGTCAAGATTTATTTTATTGTAATAATATATTAAAATGTATATACTAAAAGGTTAAAAAAATATCAAAAATAATTATATGGCTGAAGCCTATAAGCGCCCTTCCTGGGACGAGTATTTCTTAAAAATTACCGAAATGGTTGCTAGCCGCGGCTCTTGCGATCGTGGACGAACCGGTTGTGTCATCACTCGTGATCGACGCATAGTTTCTACTGGCTATGTCGGAGCACCGAGTGGCCTCCCTCATTGCGATGAAGTCGGTCATGAAATCCACACGGTTATTCACGAAGATGGGACTCAGAGTGATCATTGCATCAGAACCACTCATGCTGAACAAAACGCCATTTGCGAAGCAGCGCGAATGGGAATTGCTCTTGAGGGCGGAACTTTATACTGCAAAATGGCGCCTTGCTATGCCTGCGCTAAAATGATTATTAACGCCGGCATTAAACGCGTTGTTTGCGCTAAAGACTATCATGCCAGTGCTCGCAGTAAAGACGTCTTTAAGGAAGCAGGAATAGAATTTTCTCTCATCTCCGAAGAGATCGACGACTATTCCCAAACAAAATAAAAAATTAACTATTTTAAAAATATCTATGGCTAACGTTTTTATCTACGACGAGTTTAATCCAGAAGATACCGCGATGATGCAGGCGCTTTATTCCCGCAGCCCTAAAAGCGTCACCGAGCATGTCGAAAAAGTAAAAACCACTGGATCAGGAAAATTCATGGAGACCTTCTATGTCGGCTATGGCCATGCCAGTATCGCCGATTGCGGAAGCACAACTATTTTTATCGAGGGGGTTAGCATTTTAGGCGATAAGGCGATTCAAGATTGGCCTCTTTATAGCGGCCAAGAAACCAGTACTCGCTATATTGATATGTCTAAACAGGCAATTATTGATCCGCTCAAAAATGATCTTTCTCGAGAAATTATTAGCGGTTGGATGAATTTCTATATCAATAATCAAGATCGTCTCTGTAGTCACTTAATCGCTAAATTTCCCCGCCAAGAAAATGAAGACGAAGCCGTTTATCAAAAAGCTATTAAAGCCCGAAGCTTCGATATTATGCGCGGCTTCTTACCAGCTGGGATCACAACTCAATTAAGCTGGCACACTAACCTGCGCCAAGCCTGGGATAAGCTTGTTCTCTTAAAACATCATCCTCTTTTGGAAGTTCAAGAAACAGCTAATCAAATTCTTAATAATTTAAAAACAAAATACGCTCATAGCTTCTCTCATCCTCTAGATGATGAACAAGAAAAATACCGCAAATTAATTGTTGGCCAACAGTCATATTCTCTCCCTGTTAAAGATATTTCTTTTCAAGCAAAAACCACTATTAAGACTGATGAGCTGGCTAAATATCAAGTCATTACAGACGCCCGCCCGCCAAAAATTGGTCTGCCTCATTGGCTAACCGAACTGGGGACATTTTCCTTTGATTTTCCGCTTGATTTCGGATCATTCCGCGATATTCAACGTCACCGTAATGGTGTCTGCCGGCTACCGCTTCTAACTACTGAATTAGGTTTTCATTCTTGGTATTTAGAACAATTACCAGAAGATTTGCGCCAAGAAGCTAAAGCGTTAATCGCCACTCAAACTATTAAAATTAATCAACTAGAAACCACTGCTGAGATTAGACAATATTACACTGCCCTCGGCTTCAATGTTTCCGTTTCTGTCACCTATGGTCTTCCGGCGGCCCTTTATGTTATGGAGCTGCGCAGTGGCCGAATGGTTCACCCAACTCTACGCCAAGTAGCCCACCAAATGTATCAGGCGATTAAAACTATGTTTCCTAATTTAAAACTTCATGCCGACTTAGACCAAGACGATTGGGATATTCGTCGCGGTTTGGCCGATATTACCGCTAAATAATATGCCGAAAATAATCATTGGCCTCACCGGCCTCATGGCGAGCGGAAAAGATGTTAGCAAAAAATATTTAGAAGAAAAATACGGCGCTAAGAGTTTTCGTTTTTCCACGATTCTAAGGGATATTCTCAATCGCCTTGATTTACCCACTAGTCGCGACAACAACATTAAACTTTCTACCGTTCTGAGGGAAAACTTTGGACAAGATTTACTAGCCAAAGTCATGGCTAAAGATATTGGAAGGGCCACTGAGGAAATTGTCGTCGCCGATGGTGTTCGTCGTCTTGATGATATTTTCTATTTAAGCAAACTCCCCGGTTTTGTTTTGGTAAGCATCGAAGCTGATCTTAAAATCCGCTATGAAAGAATGCTCGCCCGAAATGAAAATGCCGGTGATCATGAAAAAACCTTTGCTGACTTTGAAGCTGACCATAAACGAGAAACGGAAATAACTATTCCGGAAGTGATGGCGGCCGCCAAATACCATCTCAAAAATAATGGCTCACTAGAAGAACTCTACCAACAACTAGATAAAATTATCAGCGAACTCAAATAATATGAACAACTACTCGGGAAAATTAATCGTCATCGACGGCACGGATGGTAGTGGCAAAACCACCCAACTTAATCTCCTTAAAACAAAACTAGAGGCTGACGGCTACAGCGTTATGGTGGTCGACTTCCCGCAATATAATACTAAATCGGCCGGTTTAGTAGAGGAATATTTATCCGGAAAATATGGCCAAGCTGACGATGTCACCCCCTATCAAGCCTCGATTTTCTATACCGTTGATCGCTTTGACGCCAGCCTAAAAGTCCGCGCCTGGCTTAAAGAAGGAAAAATTGTCCTCGCTAACCGCTACACCAGTGCCAATATTGGCCACCAAGGATCAAAAATAGACAATCCTTTAGAGCGCCAAGTGTTTTTCAACTGGCTCTATGACTTGGAATATAAAATCTTTAACATCCCTAAGCCAGACCTCTCACTTATTCTTCATGTCGAACCAGAATTAGCCCAACAGCTCGCCAAGACCAGGGCTCGTGAAGATTGGAGTGGAAAAACTCATGACATTCACGAAGAAAATCTTAACCACCTAAAAAAAGCGGCTCAAGTCTATTTAGAAATTGCCAACGTTCTTCCTGGTTTCAAATTAATTAAATGCAGCAACAGTCAAGGAATTATGAGTCGAGAAGAAATTCATTTCCTGATCTGTCTCGCCGTCGGTCAAATTTTAAATGAGACTAAAAATGAAGCTGGCTCCACTTGGCAACCGATAAAAAATATTATTACCAGTAGTCCGCAAATAATTGATAACCGCGACACTCTATTCACTGCCCCTTTAGAGTCAGCTCTAACCCCAGAAAAAGAAACACCGACGCCCATCAAAGAAACGGTCTCTCAAAACACCCAAAAACTAATTGTTGAAAAACTAACCCCTGATGCCAAGCTTCCTCAAAAAGCTCATCCTGGCGATGCCGGCTATGATCTTTATGCCAGCGGCTATTATTCTATCCCGCCCTATGGCCAAACCTTAGTAGCAACGGGTATAAAAATGGCCATTCCTAACGGTCAAGTCGGTTTAATTTGGGATAAAAGCGGCCTTGCTTTTGGTGGTATTAAAACAATGGGCGGAGTAATTGACGCGAACTACCGCGGCGAGGTGAAAGTAATTGTCAAAAATTTAAGCGAAGAAATATTCAATATTATTCCCGGACAAAAAGTTGCGCAAATTCTAATTCAAGCAATCAGTGAGTTAGAAATTAGCGAAGAAAAAATTGACGACCTAACTGAACGCGCCGGTGGTGGCTTCGGGAGTACTGGAAAATTTTAATTAATATTTTATTATGAAATACGATGTCATTATCGGCCTGGAAATCCACGCCGAATTAAAAACTAAAAGCAAAATGTTTTGCGCCTGTAATAATGACGCCGCCGATCAAAAACCAAACACCACTGTTTGCCCTATTTGTTTGGGTCACCCGGGAACACTCCCCGTGCCTAATCAAGAAGCCATTGACTGGACAATTAAAACCGGTCTAGCTCTTCATTGTAAAATCAACCGCCTCTCTAAGTTTGACCGCAAAAACTACTTCTATCCCGATCTACCCAAAGGCTATCAAATTTCTCAATATGATCTCCCCTTATGCTATAACGGCTTTCTAGAAATTGACGGTCGCCAACTAGAAATTACTCGTATTCACCTAGAAGAAGACACGGGTAAATCCGCTCATTTTAAGGATAAAGACTATACTCTCCTAGACTTTAATCGGGCCGGCACGCCACTAATGGAGCTAGTAACTGCGCCGATTATTAAAACCGCAGTCGAAGCAAAGCACTTCTGTCTCGCCTATCAGCAAATCCTGCGTTATTTAAATATCAGCCAAGCTGATATGGAAAAGGGAGAAATGCGCTGTGAGGCTAACATTAGTTTGCAAGAAACCGGAAAGTGGGAATATAAAGAGGGATTAATTAAACCGCTTAAAAAATACCAACTCAATAACAAGGTTGAAGTAAAAAATATTAATTCTTTTCGCGCGGTCGAAAAAGCCATTAACTTTGAAATTGAACGTCAACAAACGGCCCTTCTAAATGGTGAAACAATTATTGCTGAAACTAGGGGCTGGGATGAAAATAAGAACATGACTGTTAGTCAAAGAATTAAAGAAAGCTCGGCTGATTACCGCTACTTTCCTGAGCCCGATATTCCTCCCCTGGAAATTGATGAGACTAGACTGAACCGACTACAATTACAAATTCCGGAAATGCCGCAAGCCAAAAAGCAGCGCTTCCAAAAAGAATATGGCTTCACCCCCGAGATTGCCGAAGTTCTCACCACTGATAAAGCCCTGGCCGATTGGACAGAAAATGTCCTATCAGAACTTGATGCTTGGATTGAAGCTAATGGCGATGAAGAGGAGCGACAAGAAAAGCGTCTAGCTAAAACTGCCGGTAACTGGATTACCAGCGAACTCCTTAAACACTTAAATAGCGACAATAAAAAAATCGGCGACTTAAAATTAACCGCCGAAAATTTTGCCGAACTCGTCTCTTTAGTCTATCAAGATAAAATAAACTCCTCGGCCGGACAAAGAATTTTAGAAGAAATGTATCAAAATGGTGGTGACCCCACTGATATTATGAAACTCATGGGCCTCGAGCAACTTGATAACACCGAAGAGCTCACTGAAGCGGTTAAAACAATTATCGCCAGAAATCCTAGTCAGGCAAATGATTACCGTCAAGGAAAAACCACCTTACTCCAGTTTTTTATCGGCCAAACCATGGCCGCCACCAAAGGAAAGGCT
Organism: uncultured Gammaproteobacteria bacterium; assembly: GCA_964414335.1. Taxonomy (GTDB): domain Bacteria; phylum Patescibacteriota; class Patescibacteriia; order Patescibacteriales; family UBA12465; genus UBA12465. Next base: position 11,950 of record CAYPWC010000009.1, read on the forward strand.
AACCCAAAAATAGTTAAAGAACTTCTAGAAAAGCTCCTATAGCCATTTTACCAGCTCTTTTTCTGCGGCTTCCAAGTCCTTAACCCACTTAATAGTCCGCCCCTGCTTTTCCCAGCGTTTAAACCAGGTTTTTTGGCGTTTAGCGAAGCGATACAAGGCGGTTTGCAGCTTTAGAACCATCTCCTCATAGGGCATTTTCGCCTGCAAATAATCACTAACGAATCGATATTCTAAACCAAAATCAAATAATCTCGACCACGAAACGCCTTCCTGATGAAGGCGTTTTACTTCCTCTACAAGACCCTCCTTATCTAACCGCGTGGCTAAACGACTATTTATTCTCAAACGTAGAATATCGTCAGGGAGATTGAGTCCTAAAACTAAAAAATTATACAAAGAGTCTCCTCGAGGCAACGGCTTTTCTTCGCCGCTAGCTGCAATTTCCAAATACCGCGCTAACCGGCGAGCATTATGACGATCACTATTATTAAGACGAGAGGCAAATCCGGGCTTCAACTTTTCAAGCATTGCTAATAATTTTACTGCCCCCAGCTTCTCCAGAGCTTCCCGTTTTTTTAAATCAGGCTTAGCTTGAGACAACTTATAGTTATCTACCACTGCCTGCAAATAAAGACCGCTGCCACCAACAATAATTGGCAAATGACCGCGAGAAATAATATCAGAAATTGCCTTAAAAGCCAGGCGTTGATACTTGGCCAAATCAAATGTTTTCCGCGGAGAGATAACATCAATCAAGTGATATTTAATTTTCTGACCTTTAACCACATACTCTGCTAAATCTTTTCCCGTCCCGATATCCATTCCCTTATACACCTGGCGACTGTCGGCGCTAACAATTTCTCCCTTAAATTTAGC
>CAYPWC010000010.1:0-7077 GCA_964414335.1 uncultured Gammaproteobacteria bacterium
TTCCATGGCATGGAAGAGGTCAAGGGTTCAAGTCCCTTATGGTCCACAAATAAACAGCCTAGTTGGGTTGTTTTTTGTTTTAGAGCCGTTAGATCATTAAATATAAAATTTTTGTAGATATTTATTAAAGACATTATTGTCTAATTATTAATTGTTACTAAAGTAAAGTTAAGAGCGGTTTAAAAATCTTACCTTTTGTTTATAAATGATTTTTGTCTGACATTTTTTTAATTTTTTTAAAATTAAAATTAAAAACCTTTATTTTGATATTTAATTTTTTATTTTTTAAATAAATTGTTTGTTATTTGAGATAAATTAATTATAGTTTGTTTTTTAAATTAATTATTATAAAAAGATAATTATTTTTTAAATTTTTTATAAAAAAGATTGTCTCTTTTGGACATTAAAAGATCGAGCGAATAAATGATTTATAAACCTATTTTGCTGTAGACATTATTCTTTGGGTAAAGTTCTTTTGGTGAAAATTTAGACTAATAAAAATAATGATTATTTTTATTAACAGGGAAGAGTGATAAGTCTACGTTTTTGTGGACTTATCCTATTATATTATTTAATATTAGCCAAATAATAACACTGGACAAACTGTGGAAAAGTTGTTGGAATATGATGTTTTTAGAACTAATATTAAAACAAAAAACTGTATATTTAATAATATTTTTTTAGTTATTGTTTTATTTGCTTTTGACCTAAAAAAACTTTATAATTAGAAGGTAATTTAATTATTTTTTTAATAAATATGATTTACGATGTTGTTATTATTGGTTCTGGGCCAGCTGGTATGACTGCTGGTATTTATGCTTCTCGCCGAGAAATGAAGACGCTTATTATCGGCAAAGAAGTTGGCGGTCAGTTGGTGTGGGCCGGGGAAATTGAAAACTATCCGGGCTTTGAAAAAATTGGAAGCTTTGAACTTATAAATAGAATGAAAGAGCAAACCCTTAAATTAGGGGTAGAGATGAGAGATGCTGAAGTGCAGAATATTGAAAAAACGGCTGAGGGCAATTTTTTGCTCTATACTAGCCGGGAAACTTTTGAGGCTAGAACTGTGATTATTGCGATGGGACTATCTCCTCGTCGCTTGGCGGTAAACGGGGAATTGGAGTTTTCAGGAAAAGGAGTGTCGTATTGCGCTAATTGCGACGGTCCTTTGTTTAAGAATAAGTCAGTGGTGGTTGTCGGTGGCGGCAATTCTGCTCTTGATGCCGCAGAAGTCTTATCAAAAATTGCTAGTCAGGTTTATTTGGTTTATCGAGGTGACAAATTTAAAGCCTTTGATGCTTTAGTCGCTGAAGTTGAGTCAAAAAATAATATTGAAATCATTTTAAATTCAGAAGTAAAGAACATTTCTGGCAATCAAAGCGTGGAAAAGGTTTTGGTGGTTAATTCTAAAACTACTGAGGAAAGGGAAATTGCCGTTAATGGCGTCTTTATTGAGGTTGGTCGGATTGCCAGCACGGACTTAGTTTCCGGTCTTGTTGATCGTAATGAAAAAAATCAAATTATTGTTAATAGCAAAATGGAAACTAAGACGACTGGTCTTTTCGCGGCTGGGGATGTGACTGATTGTGAAATTAAGCAAATTACTGTAGCCACGGGACAAGCAACAATTGCCGCTTTAACGGCTTATCAATATTTGCAACTTAAATCAGGAAAAGAGTTTATAGCTAAAGACTACTAGTTTCTGCTATACTATAGGTATGACAAATAAAAAAATTAACTTGGTGGTTGCCAACATGGGCTACGGACATGAACGGGCCGCCTATCCTTTGTTAGGCTTAAGCGGGGAAGAAACGATTGTGGCTAACGATTATCAGGGAATGTCGGAATGGGAAAAGAAATATTGGGAAAAGAGCCTAAAGTCATATGAGCAAATCTCTCGCTTTAAAAAAGTGCCAGTTTTAGGGGCGCTAGTTTTTAAAGTAATGGATAATTTTCAAAAAATTAAAGATTTTTATCCAGCTCGAGACTTATCTCAGCAAACACTGCAACAAAAATTTTTCTATCGTTCTATTAAGGCTGGTTTGGGTAAAAATTTAATTGAAAAATTGAATCCAAGTGGCTTACCTTTTGTTACCACTTTTTTCACGGCTGCTTATTTTGCGGAATATTATAACTATCAAGGAGATATTTATTGTATTATTTGTGATGCTGACGCTTCACGTGCTTGGGCGCCGCTTAACCCGGAAACCAGTCGAATTAAATTTTTCTTGCCTAGTGAAAAGGTTAGAGAGAGGTTTTTAATGTATGGTGTTAAACCAGAAAATATTATTGTTTCTGGTTTCCCTTTGCCGAAAGAAAATATTGGTGACAATAAAGAGATTTTAGAGGCTGACTTAGCTCGCCGAGTTAAAGCACTTGATCCAAAAGGAGAATATCAGGAAAGCTATCAATCATTAGTGAAAAATGTGTTAGAGGACTTTTCTCAGGTGAAAGCTGGGGCGGTAACTATTACTTTTGCCGTTGGCGGTGCGGGCGCTCAAAAAGAAATTGGGGCGACAATTTTGAATAAGCTGGCCAAGAAGATAAAAACGGGGGAGATTAAGCTTAATCTAGTAGCGGGTAGTCGCGCGGAAGTTAGGGATTATTTTAAGGAGGAAATAAAGAATAATAGTTTGGTGACGAATGATAATGTCAGAATTATTTTTGCGGAGGATAAGAATGAATATTTTCGGATATTTAATAAATGTCTGCGCACGACTGATATTTTGTGGACCAAACCATCGGAACTTTCCTTCTATTGTGCTTTAGGTTTACCGATCATTATGTCCAGTCCAATTGGCTCTCAGGAAGACTATAACCGCGATTGGCTAATGTCAGTTGGAGCAGGGATCGACAGCCTGCCGCCAGAATATGTTGACGAGTGGTTGCCTGATTTATTGGAGTCGGGGCGTTTGGCTCGGGCGGCGATGGATGCTTATTTGAATGCCGAACAAATGGGCACCTATAATATTGAAAAAATTATTAACGCTTAGGATATCTAAATTTTTTACTTTCTATGTCTTGGATTCTGGTAGCTCTTTTGGCCTATTTTTTCTTGGCAGTTGCTAATTTATTTGATAAGTTTTTAGTCGATAATGTCCTACCGAGTAGCAAGGCCTATGCTTTTATCGCCTGCCTTCTTGGCGGCGTGGTGGTATTGGCCGCCCCCTGGCTTTTACAGTGGCCAGGGTTTTTTTGGTTAGGGGTTAACTTGTTGACGGGCGGTGTCTTTGCCGTTGCCCTTTGGTTATTATATGAGGCACTGCGTCGTGGTGAGGCCTCTCGTGTTTTAGTAATTGTTGGTGGACTAACACCAGTTTTTTCTATCGCCCTCTCCTTAGTGTTTTTTAAGGAACGATTTTCTTCTTCTCAGTGGTTAGGAATTAGTGCTTTATTAGTGGGGGTTTTAATTATTGCCTTGCTGCCGCAACAAAGAAGCTTTTTGTCACGAGTAATGTCTAAGTTAAAGTTAAGCCAGAACATTAAGTCAGGGGGATTAATTTTAGCGGTCTTTTCGGCTCTTTCTTACGCTGTATATTTTGTAGTTGCAAAGTATGGTTATTCGGCACAGCCTTTTACCAGTGCTTTCATTTGGAATCGAATTGGGGCCGCTCTTTTTGTATTATTGTTTTTAATTCGTTCTTCTGACAGGCGGCAGATTATGGAGGCTTTCAAGAAAAAAGATCCTAATAAAAATAAGTTTTTAGTAGTTTTTAATCAGCTCTTGGGTTCGGCAGGATTTATTCTTCAAAATTATGCAGTTTTTTTGGGCTCGGTTTCTTTAGTTAACGCTCTTCAAGGAGTTCAATACGGCTTTCTCTTGTTTATTAGCTCAGTCTTAGCAATTCTCTCTCCACGACTACTTAAAGAAACTTTTTCGTGGAAAATATTTTTACAAAAATTATTAGCGATTTTAATTATCGGTTTTGGTTTATATTTTATTGTGGTTTAATATGAAAAACAAAGTTACTCTTCAAGAAAGCGCAGAGATTGTCCCAACGAGAAAAAAATATTGGTCACGCATTTGGCGAGCTTTATTGGTGTTGGCGATTATCCTTGTTTTTTATTTTTTTAAAGTGGCCAATAATTATCCTTGGCAAAAAAACTTGGAATATCGCCCTGGTTTTTTTGGTGTTACTTTTTCAACTAAGTTTTGTTCGGAGATTGGGCTTGATTGGCGAGAAACCTATTTGGCGATTCTCGATGATTTGAAAGTTAAGGAAATTCGTTTACCAATTTATTGGGATCAAATTGAAAAAGTTGATGGTATTTATGATTTTTCCGATTATGATTATATTATAAAAGAAGGAGAGAAGCGCAATGTTCGTTTTGTAGCTAACATTGGCTGGCGCTTGCCGCGTTGGCCGGAATGCCATGCTCCAGAATGGGCTGTTAAAAAAAGCTTAGCAGCCACTCAGGCAAAAACTTTGAAAATGTTGGAGACAGTGGTTAATCATTATAAGGACGAGAAGTCGATTGTCGCCTGGCAATTAGAGAATGAACCATTTTTTGATGCTTTTGGTGTTTGCCCCCCAAGCGATGAGAATTTTTTTAAACGGGAGCTTGAAACGGTAAAAAAAATAGACAGTCGTCCGGTGTTAGTTTCGGCCACCGGAGAGTTGAGTTGGTGGCGCCGAGAGGCTAAATATGGCGATGCTTTTGGCAGCACTTTATATCGAGTGGTTTGGGGTCCTTATACCGGTTATATTCGTTATCCAATTCCGGCTTGGTTTTATCGTCTTAAAGCCGATTTAGCTAAGATTAAGCCAGAAAACAGGTATATTATTGAACTCCAGGCCGAACCATGGGTTCCTTACGGAAATATTATTTATTTAGATCAGAAGGAGGCCACTAAATCATTTAACCTTGATCAGTTTAAAGCCAATTTGCAGTATGCGGTTAAGGTTGATTTTAGACGCACATATCTCTGGGGGGTGGAGTGGTGGTATCATCAATATAAAAACGGAGATGCGAGTTACTGGCAATTAGCGAAAACTATTTTCAAATAAATTCATGCTCTCAATTATCATTCCCACTTTAAATGAGGAAAAATATTTGCCGCGTTTAATAGAGTCAATTAAGGCCCAGTCTTTTTCTGATTATGAAATTATTGTTTCCGATGGAGGCTCAAATGATAATACGGGAAAAATTGCCTACGATAATGGTTGTCAGTTTATCGTTGATTCTAATCACCATAGTCCGGCTTGGCAAAGAAATAATGGCGCAAAAGTTGCTCAAGGAGAGATTCTGCTGTTTTTAGATGCGGACACGGTTTTACAACCCGGATTTCTCAATGGAGTGTTTGAAGAGTTTTTAGATCGTCAGCTAGTGGGGGCCGGTTTTTACATTAAGTTTAATCCCAATAAGCCGAGCTATGAGATTTTTGCTTTTTTCTATAATTTATTTTGTTTTTTCCGTCAGAGGTTTTCTCCGGCTTCAATTGGTGCCGGCATTATGGCTAAAAAGGAAGGACATGAAAAAATTAGTGGTTTTGATCCGGAAGTTTTGTTAGCTGAAGACTATGATTACTGCGATCGCTTGGCGCGTTATGGTAAATTTAGAATGATTAAAAACCGCAAACTTCTTTATTCCTCAAGGCGCATCGAAAGAGACGGCTGGCTGGCGGTTGCTTGGCAGTGGGGTCGGATGGCTACATATACGGTGTTTAATCGTCGAATAAAAAAAGATATTATTAAATATGATTTTGGAAAATATTAAAATTAAAAACCTTTTTTGGCGGCCGTTGGATTTTTTAAGGATTTTTTTGGCCTTCGTTTTTTTGACGGCAGGAATTTTTAGAATTTTTAATCCTGCAGTGGCAAGTGAAGAGTTTATAGTTTTAGGGCTTCCTCAGTTTCTGACTGGTCCTATGATTTTTTTTGAAATAATGGTTGGCTTGGCCCTATTGTTTAATAAATTTACCAGGCTAGCTTATTTTTTGTTGATTGCTTTTTTAATTTTTGCCTTATCGCTAGCTATTTTTATCAATGGCCGAGAACTTTTTGCTGGCGTCAGTGAACTGTTTGTCTTTAACCTCACCCCTACTGATTGGTTTTTGCACCTCCTTTTCTTGTTGGGAATTTCAGGACTTCTGCTTAATCAGAAAAAATAATAAATTAAAACCAGGGTAATAAAAAAGAAGTCCGAGAACGGACCTCTTTTTGAAAGAGCGGGTAAGGGGAATCGGACCCCTCTCATAAGGTTGGAAACCTTAGGTAATAACCACTATACGATACCCGCAACGAGATAATTTTATAAAAAAACATTACGAAAGTCAATTATCTACTGTCTTTTAAGTTAAACACGAATAAAAGCCCGGCTAGCATGATAAAGGAAACGATAAGAAAGAGAAAATTTAAGGGAAAAAAGGCTAATATTAGCATTGCTAAGCCTGGACCCAAAATATACCCCAGGGGCGAGGCGGTTCGGAAAATATTTATATAAGAAACATCTTTAGCGTCTACTAATTTGAAAAAATAGCTTTCCCGCATCGCTTCTATTAAAGCAGCGCCAATGCGACTAACAAAGAGAACTGTTGCCCACACCCAAAAAGAATTAGTTTTTAGATAGAAGAATAAAAAGAGGGAAATGGTTAGAATAATAAAACCGGAGAACAGAATCTCTTTTTCCCCAATATATTTATCAGCCACATAGCCGGCAGGAATTTCAAAGAGCAGAAAGGGAACAAGCATAATAGAAAAGATGAGTCCAAGTGACTCCCAACCGAGGCCGATTGTTTGATGAAGATAGACCGGAACATAAACGACGGCGGTACTATAGAATAATTGTAAGAGCAGGGCTACAAAAAAAATACCGCGCAAATTCTTGTTTTTCCAGCTATTTTTAACAACCGCCCTAACTGGCTCCTGACTATAGCTAACACGATCCTTTAGCCTTCTGCCTTGATAGAGAAAAACGAGAAAAACAGGAACTGCCAAAGCCGCTGCCACCAAGAAAGATAGTTGATAATCACCGAGTTTAATTAGGTAACTAGAAAGAGAGGGGGCGATTACCCAGCCTAAATTAATGAAAGTGAAGTAGATGGTGCGGGTTCGACCAGTCGACGAGTTACTAGAG